>CBFGVE010000419.1:0-3017 GCA_965651915.1 uncultured bacterium | reverse complement strand
CCGTACGACATGCAAACCGACCGACGTGCCAACCACCTTGGGATCGGCATCGAAAATCGCGCAGGTTTCAAACCCCTGCCGAAGCAGGTCGCCGTGCAGCGCCAGCGCGGTGCCCAGATAGCCCGCCCCGACGATCACCAGCCGCTGGACCCGGTCGGCCCCCAGCTCCTCGCTGATGGTCGCTTCGAGCTGGGCCGTCTCGTAGCCCCGCTTGGATACCCCGCGAAGATCAAGGTGCGAGAGATCCTGGCGCACCGTCGAGGCGGTCAGCCCGAGCTTGTCGGCCAGCTCCTGCGACGACACCCACTCCGCATCCTCCTCGATCAATTCGCGGACGCAGATCAGGTAGCGCGGCAGCCGCTGGGCCACCGGATTCGGCATGGGTTTTCTGAACGGGCTATCGGTCATCTCGCTACTCTCCACCCCCATGCTAGGGGGGTCGGTAGCAAGTGTCAATTTTTTAACGTTAAAAAATTGTTGATTTATCCGCCTGTTCCCGGTCTACTGGTCTGTGGGGGGAGGCGCTTCCCGGCACCACCCCTCCAGGAGGATTCGCCATGATCATCCGAACCGTCGAGACCATTCTGCGGAGCAACCCCTTCTTCGCCGGCCTGGCCGAGGCCCATCTGCACACCCTGGCGGGCTGCGGGTCCAACGCGCGGTTCAAGGCCGGCGACGTCATCTTCCGCCAGCGCGACCGGGCCGACCGCTTCTTTGTCATCCAGTCAGGACGGGTCGCGGTCGATCTGGAAACGCCCGACGCCCGCATCCTCACCATCCAGACCCTGGAGGCGAACGACATCCTCGGCTGGTCGTGGCTCTTCCCGCCCTACCGCTGGAACTTCAATGCCCGCGCGGTGGAGGATACCCACGCCATCGCCCTCGATGCCGAGTGCCTCCGGGGCAAGTGCGAACGCGATACCGCCATGGGCTACGACCTGATGAAGCGCTTCTCAGCCATCATGATGGAGCGCCTCAACGCCACCCGCATGCAGATCATGGATGTGTATGGGCGCTGAAAGCGAATGAACCAGGTTGGACGAACCCTCCCGGTGAGCCGCGAAGGCCGTGGCGAATTGCTTGCCTAGGCAGCGCCATAGAACGAGCGGACCGTTTCCACCACGAACGCGGCCTGCTCGGCGCCGAGTTCGGGATAGACTGGCAGGGCCAGGGTCTCGCGGGCGGCGCGCTCGCTCTCCGGCATGCTGCCTTCGGCATAGCCGAGGGAGGCGAAGCACTCCTGGCGGTGCAGCGGCACCGGATAGTAGACCTCGCAGCCGACCTGGGCCGCCTTGAGATGCTCGATCAAATCGTCCCGGCGCTCGGCCCTCACCACGTACTGGTTGTAGATGTGCCGGTCGGCGACTTCCCGGGGCAGCGAGAGCGCGCCGGACTCGGCCAGCCCGCTCGCCGCGAACAGCTCGTTGTAGCGCCGCGCGTTCCGCTGGCGGGCCTCGGTCCACTGGTCCAGGTAGCGCAGCTTGACGCTGACCACGGCGGCCTGGAGGGCGTCGAGGCGGAAGTTGCCGCCGATGTAGTGGTGGTAGTACTTGGGCTCCATACCGTGTACCCGCATGATGCCCAGGCGCTTGGCCCGGTCGGCGTCCTGGGTGGTGACCATGCCGCCGTCCCCCGCCCCGCCGAGGTTCTTGGACGGGAAGAAGGAGAAACAGCCGTAGGTGCCAATGGACCCCGCCCGGCGCCCGCCGTGCTCGGCCCCGATCGCCTGGGCGGCGTCCTCGATGACGATCAGCCCGTGCTTCTCGGCAATCGCCATGATCGCGTCCATGTCCGCGAGCTGGCCGTAGAGGTGGACCGGCATGATCGCGCGGGTACGGGGCGTGATCGCCGCCTCTATCTGAGCCGGATCGATGTTGTAGCTCACCGGGTCGATGTCCACGAAAACCGGCTTGGCCCCGGTGCGGGAGATGCTTCCGGCGGTGGCGAAAAAGGTATAGGGCGAGGTGATCACCTCGTCGCCCGGGCCAATGCACTCGGTCATCAGCGCCACCAGCAGGGCGTCGGTGCCCGAGGCCACGCCGATGCCGTGGGCGCACTGGCAGTAGGCGGCGACCGCCTGCTCGCACTCGGCCACCTTGGGGCCCATGATGAAATACTGCGACTCGAACACCTCGGCCACGGCGGCGTCGATCTCGGCCTTGATCGAGCGGTACTGGGCTTTCAGATCAAGCAAGGGCACCTGCATAGAAAAACTCCACGAGTTGGATGATGCAAAGCCCGCTATAATGGCGGCGGACCGCCCCAGGGGCAAGCCCCGACTAGTTACAAATCAGAACTCCCTCAGCCCACAGCCTCTATGCGCTCGCGGTGTACAGCCACAAGCAACCTCCAGGAACGAAAAGTGGTTTTTCATCAGCGCGGACGAGAACCCGATGCACTCCAAGACATCATCTCGGGTTAGGCTGGGATATTCGCTGAGGACGTCCTCGATGCTATCCCCAGCAGCCAAAAACTCGAGCACCGTTTGGGCGGTGATCCGGGTGCCCCGGATGGTGGGCTGTCCATTGCAGGTATCGGGTTCTATGACAATTCGCTGCATGGCTGAATGCTGCCAGAACAGACCGGAAAGGTCAAAGCCCCTGATTCAGATGTTTGGGTAATCGACATCATCCACCCGCGAAGATACGGCCTCGCTACGAACCCGCCCGGCGCAGTAGAAGCGGGGGTTCAGCCGCCGGGGCGGGACGGCCTAGACCCGGGCATCCAGGGTTTTCACCGAACGGTAGCGCAGAATGCGCTCATCCGCTGTGACAAGCGTCCATTTCATCTTTCGCGCCGTGGCCACCAGAATCCGGTCGGCAGGATCCTTGTGAAACGATCCGGGCAGGTGGTAGGCCTCGACCGCCACCCAGACCTTGGCCGCCTGCTCAAGGTAGGGCGGCGTCGGCGGGATCTCCTTGACCGTGCCGAAGCCCTCCTGCTCGTAGACGTAGGCCGAACTGGTCACCAACTGCTCGACACGCAACTGGTCGTGGCCGTCGGCGTGGCGCACCTCG
>CBFGVE010000418.1:0-3020 GCA_965651915.1 uncultured bacterium | reverse complement strand
TTCGACGAGACCATCATTCTCCCCTTCGTGGACGCCTACGCCGAGGTCCTCACAACCTCCACATGCGTGCTCTGCAACGATTTCATCAAGTTCGGCACCCTCCACCGCCGCGCCCTCCAGCTCGGCTGCACCCACATCGCCAGCGGACATTACGTGAAGCTGGAGCACCGCGACGACCGCTGGCGCCTGCTGCGGGCCACCGATGCGAAGAAGGACCAGTCCTATTTTCTCCACCGCCTCAGCCAGGAGCAGCTCGCCCGCTGCCACTTCCCGCTAGCCGGCTGGCTCAAGACCGAGGTCGCCGCCTATGCCGAGGCCCGCCAGCTCCCTGTCCAGACCAGCTCCAAGGAGGAGAGCCAGGACCTGTGCTTCGTGCCCGACGACGGCCACGGCGATTTCGTCGAGGCGCGCCGGCCCGGCGCGGTCCGCGAAGGAGAGATCGTGGATCCCGAAGGCCGCGTTCTCGGCCACCACCACGGCATCCACCGCTTCACCATCGGCCAGCGCAAGGGCATCGGCGTCGCCGCCCCCGGGCGCCTCTATGTCAAGGAGCTGGATCCCGAGCACGCCCAGGTGGTTGTCGCGCCCCGGGAGGAGATCCTGATGGACGAATGCCAGATCGAGGCGGCGCACTGGATATCCGGCGAGGCACCCTCCGAGCCCTTCGACAGCGCGGTGCGCATCCGCTACCGCAGCGCCGCCGTACCCTGCCGGGTCGAGCCCCTCACCCCCACCCGTGCTAACCTGCGCTTCGCCGAACCGCAGTTCGCGGTCACCCCCGGCCAGGCCGCCGTCCTCTACGACGGCGACGAAGTCCTCGGCGGCGGCTGGATTAGTACGCGGAAGCCCGCTTGACCACGCATTCTCACGATTGTAGCGCATGCGTATGAAATCGCGACTCACCCTAACCATCAGTCCCACCATCTCCCACCAGGCCAAACGCAAGGCGAGAGCTTCCGGGCGGAGCCTGTCCAGCCTGATCGAGGAGTTGCTGGCCAAAGCCGTAGAAACCGATGAAGCGGGCGAAGCCCCCAGTACATCCTTCTCCCAGCGCTGGGCGGGGAAACTCACGCTGAAGGCCGAGCCAAGCCCCCGCCGCGAACGTCTCCTGAGCAAGTACGCCGGCCACCCATGAAATCGCCAGAAATCATCTTCGAAGTTGAAGTAGACCCGACCGAGGGCGGCTATGTGGCTCGCGCCCTTGGGCATTCGATCATTACCCAGGCGGAGACCTGGGACGAACTCCGTCTAAATGTTAGGGAAGCCGTCCTCTGCCATTTTGACGAAGCTCAGGCCGGCACTTCGCAATAGGTCGAGTAGGAGTGGGGGGCGGGTAGCCTCTCTCCGTCTTCCCTCAGCCCATCCAAGTGGAACTGAATGGCCTCCCTCATGGAGCGCTCAACCTCACTCCGGGTGCTACCCGTCGCCACACAGCCATCGAGATCAGGCGAATAGGCGGAGTACCCCGTTGCGGTTTCCTCGATGACGACTAGGTATCGGTTCAATTCAGTCCTGACTGTTTAAGAATGCTGTTGAGCGTTCCGGGGGCAAGATCATCGCTGGGTTTTCCCGCTATAGTACCCGGCTTAATGAAGTGATTGTATTGCCTGTGACTGCCTTTCGTGGCAACCAGATACCAGCCGTCCATTTCTATAATTTTTATAGCCTCCCTGACCTTAATTTTGACCAGTCAGCGTACCGTCTATCTTCCTTTCAGTCAACCCTTGCACCCCCTCCCTCTCAGTGGTAGCTTGGGGCGTGTGCCTCCCCACTCCGACCGACTGGTCGTACCACCCATCGCCTCTGACTGACCCACCGGACCCGCCCCATGCCTGCTATCCTCGAAACCCCAGCCTCGCTCACTCCCGAACTCGCTGCCAAGCTCGAGCGCCTCGAATCCTGGCTGCGCGAGGCCGGTTCGGTAATGGTCGCCTTCAGCGCGGGGGTGGACAGCACCCTGCTCGCCTTCCTCGCCGCCCGCACCCTCGGCGACCGGGCCCTCGCCGTCACCGCGACCAGTCCCTCCTTCCCCGAGCGCGAGCTGCGCGAGGCCTGCGAACTGGCCGAAACCCTGGGAATCCCCCACCGGGTCATCCGCTCCAACGAGCTGGCCAACCCCAACTACGCAAACAACCCCCGCAGCCGCTGCTACCACTGCAAAACCGAACTCTACGGACTTCTTGCCCAGCTCGCCCAGGCCGAGGGCTTCGCCGCCGTCGCCGACGGCACCAACCTCGATGACATGAAGGACTACCGCCCCGGCAAACAGGCGGCCAAGGAAAACCGGGTGCGCAGTCCCTTCGTCGAATTCAGCTTCACCAAGCAGGATATCCGCGACGTCTCCGCCGCCTTCGCCCTGAAGACCGCCGACAAGCCCGCCTTCGCCTGCCTCGCCTCGCGTTTCCCCTACGGCCAGCGCATCACCGCCGAAGCGCTCAAGTCCGTGGAACGGGCCGAGGACACGCTCCGCGACCTCGGCTTCCGCCAGCTCCGCGTACGCGCCCACGGCGACATCGCCCGCGTCGAGTTGGCTCCCGAGGACCTTGGCCGTGCAGTGGACCCCGCCATCCGCGAGCGCATCGTCGCCGGCATCCGCGCCGCCGGCTTCGCCCACGCCACCCTCGATCTTGCCGGCTACCGCCGGGGCAGCCTCAACGAGGGCTACACGATCAAACCCCTCGTCGGCGAGTGAACCTCATCCTGCTCGAAGCGCACGAAGTCGGCGCGGACGGCTGCGCAACACTCGAGGACGACCGCGCCCGCCACATCCGCGAAATCCTGAAGGCCGAACCCGGCAAGCCCTTGCGCGTGGGCCTGCTCGGCGGCGCGCTCGGCCTCGCCTCGGTCGTTCGGATCGAGAACCGCAGCGTCCTGCTCGCCTGCAGCTTCGACCAGCCCCCCCCCCCCCCCCCCCCCCGCGGCCCCGCCGCGGGCCCGGCCCCCCCCCCCCCCCCGTGACGCCCCGGGGCCCCCAAACCCCCGGGGGGGGGCCCCCCGGGGGTTGAAAACCCAGGCCCCCC
>CBFGVE010000417.1:0-3021 GCA_965651915.1 uncultured bacterium | reverse complement strand
GCTGGATCCAGTCCAACTTCACCGACTACCATCCTCCCCAGCCCTACCCGCTCATCGCCAGCAGCTCATCCCTGCACTGGATCACTCCCATAGAACGCGCCATGGCCCATCTCGACGCCCTCCTCGCCCCCGGGGGCCGGGTCGCGGTTTCCATCATGCTGCGCGATACCCTCAAAGAGCTGCACGAAACCAAGGAACGGATCCTCCCCCACAAAACCTCCGCCGCCCGCCTGCCCAGCTTCGGCGACGTGCTCGCGGCAGTGGAAACCCTGGGCTGGGAGATCGAGCACCGCTCCGACAGCATCTTCATGCGGGAATACGCATCGGCCTGGGACTTCCTGCGCAGCATCCACCGCCAGGGCCTCACCGGCGGAGCGGTTTCCCACTCGGCGTCGCCGCTCACCCGCAGCGAGCTGGACCGACTGGTCGAATTCTACGACAACCACTATCCCACCGGACAGGGCGTGGAGGCTACCTACCACCTGGGCTTCCTCGTCGCGCGCAAACCGGCCCCATGATCCCCGGCCTTTTCATCACCGGCACCGACACCGGCGTTGGCAAGACCGTGCTTGCCGCGCTCCTGACCGCCCATTTGCGCAGGGCCGGCGTTGCCGCCTTGCCCATGAAACCGATCCAGACCGGATGCGGGCGCTGCGGCGAAGGACTGGATAGCCCCGACCTCGACCTCGCCCTGCGGATGGCCCGCCTCAAGCTGAGCGATGCCGAAAAGGAACCGCTCTGTCCCTACCGCTACGAGATCCCCTGCTCGCCCCACCTCGCCGCCGAACGCGAACACCGCCCCATCGATCCCGCCAGACTGACCGCCAGCATCCGCAGCGCCGCAGCCAGCCATCCCGCTGAACCGCTCATCGTCGAGGGAGCCGGGGGAATACTTGTGCCCATCACCCGGGACTACAGCATGCTCGACCTCGCGGCGGAGCTGGGCTGGCCTTTGCTCATCGCCGCCCGCGCGGGCCTGGGAACCATCAACCATAGCCTGCTCACCCTCCGCTGCGCCCGCGCGGCGGGACTCGACGTGCTCGGGGTCGTCCTCATGCAGAGCACCCCGGAAGCGCCCAGCGCCATCGAACGCGACAATCCCCGCACCATCGCGGAAATTGGACAGGTGGAGGTCTACGGCCCCATTCCCTACCTGCGCGATCCCGCAGCCCAGGAGCCCGAAGCGCTGCTCGACGAAACCGCCGCCCACTTCGCCCCCCTCCTCGCCCGGCTAAGCTGATCCCAAACTTTCAGGATCCCCCTCCGATTCAATCTTCGCCGCGATCCTCGCTCCCCTGCGAGGCCCACTACACCCAATTGCTACGGATTGACCGCGTCGCGGTGAGCTTTCCCAAGCCGCCCGGCAGCATAAAGAACGCCTCTCCGTGAACTCCGCGCCTCCGTGAGAACCATTCCCAATACTCTCTGCATTCCTACAGTCCGCCGCAGGCCCAACTGCGGGCTTAGCGCCCTTTTCCGGCCCCAAAAAACGGCTCTAAGGGCCAAAACAGCGCTGATTTCAGTAGCAACCCCCTACCCCCAAACAGGTTATCCAGGTCCGGCGTGGGTTTACCCGCTTCATATCTTCAAATCAGAGCGACTGCACTCATGGGCGGCGGTACGCCGTACCGTGCAGTGCTTGGTTAGGCTATTCTTAGTGTTGAGGTGTTGCGCTGAACTTCCATGCCTGATTCTGGAACACAACCTTCATCGATTGATATTTTTGACGGGGGGAAGACCTTCCCGATTGCTGTCGAGACCGAAATAGAGCTCGGCATTGCCAACGTGGTCCACCATTTCGCCAGACGAGAGCAGCACAAAGCACCAGTCCATCAGCCTGAACCTGAACGGTTCAAAGCCACCCGACTTAAAGTCTGTCCTGATACGGTTGAGTTTGTGTGAGAATTCTTTGCGGACCTCAGTGTGATCAATCGCTCTCCGTGAATCAGCAACGGCCACATATGGGTTGTGCGTTGGGCGCCCCCCATAGAACGCTCCCAAATGAGCCATGCCTGCGACCGGTCTCCCGTGTGCTTCGTGGGCACTGCGGTGCATGCCTGCCTCATTCCTGTGTATTTCGAGGGCGAGTTGCCTGGCTGATTCTGTCACCGCCTTCGCTACATACAATGACTCCTCGCCCTTCTCTCTGATGAGAAAGCATAGAATGAGGGAGGGCTTCTCTACCTCTTGATTCTCGACGGACGCTAAACCGTACGCCCACTCAAAGAGAAGGTTGTAGGTTGCCCAGTCTCGTCCTTCCCTCTCAACATCCACTCGCGCCTTGCAACTGCGAGGCATGAATCCGTAAGGGATGAGACAGGAGAGATAGTGCTGATCCTCGGTGGACAATGCATTCCGGTTGACTGAGACTACTTTGCCACCACTCCCCCGTAGCGCGACTTGTGTAGCAGTTAGTTTCTGGACAACCCCGGTGAACTGCTGTCCCGACGCCGCCGTCCATACTCTGTTGGACGCCGCATGCGCCGGTCCGCTTACTGTCAGCGCCGTGACTATCGCGATTGTACACATGGTTGTTGTTCTCATCCTGGTAGTCCTCCTGCCGAACGCTGTGCTGAGGGTTCGATGGAAGACGCGCTCGCGCGGCTTTCAGCGATATCCTTCAGCATGATGTTCTGCTCCGATCACTCGTCCTCATCCTCAAGTGGGTCACCTGGTGATTTTGCCCAAACGTTGAAAGCGTAGTGCAAGTCTTCAGAAAGCGGGAAGACATGGTAACCGCAGTGTTCAGTGAACACTGCGAGTTCCTCTCGTTCTTCATCCACTACGTAGAATGCGTACTCGAAAACTGCGTGGGAGTCATCTGGGAACCTGAGCTTCACGCACCCATTGAAATCCTCAAGTCCGAGCCGATCGCGTTCGCCACCGGAACGCTCCTTCGACCACGCTATGACCCACTGCTGCCAGTGGTCGGGCAATCTGTCAAATGGGTGTGTCATCTATTTGTCTCCGACCAGAACAGTTGTATTCTACGCTTCGATGTCCGAAATACACGAGCGGGTG
>CBFGVE010000416.1:0-3030 GCA_965651915.1 uncultured bacterium | reverse complement strand
ATGGCCCACCGGCATGGTCGCCGTTCCCGGTGCCCACAAGGCGATGAATCCGCCCCGGTTCGACTGACTCCAGGGCTCCCCCTTTTCGTCCAGCGCCCCTACGGCCAGCACCTGTCCGTAGGCGGCCGGGTAGCTTTCATGCGTCGTGGGCTGGTTGCCCGCCGCAGCGACAAACACCATTCCGGCCCGCACACCCTCCCCGATCAAGCCTTCAAGGAAACCGCTCCTGGCCGCCGCCCCCCAGCTCATGTTCACCACCCGCGCACCCTTCTCCCGGGCATATTCGATGGAGCGCAGCAGGGCGTAGTTGGATACCAGCCCACGCTCGTCGAATATCCGCACCGCCAGCAGGGCCGGAGTCTCTCCCAGGTCTCCCACCCCGCCATGGGGCTCCACCGCTCCGGACGCGATCAGCGCCATCTGGGTCCCGTGCCCGCTGGAATCGGCCATGGCCTGTCCCGGCGCCAGGGCGTCGAAGCGACCCACCACGGCGGGGTCCGCCGCCGAACTGGCCAGCCCGGTGTCGAGCACCGCGATCGCCCGGTCGCCGGATCGTGCGGGTGGAAGATTGCGTACGATGCCCGGTCCGGGATCGCCCAGGCGGGCGGGCTCGTCTGCCCGATAGATCCAGTTCGGCTCGGCCTGGGCAACGAGCGGGGATTCGGCCAGCTTCCGGGCCAGCGCCATCATATCGGCCTCGGGTGGGAACACCACCCGGTAGATGCCCGATCCGGGGAGGCTTTCAACGAGTCGTCCACCCAGCTCGGCAAGCAGCGCCTCCACCTGCTCCACGCGGGCCCCCGGGCGAAACCCCACCAGCAGCTCCCCGGCTACGTACTCCAGTCCGGTCGGCTCATCGCGAACAACGTTTAGGCGGGGGCGGGCATCCCCCAGGGGCTGCACCTCCTCTTCCCGGCCCGGCTCGAACACCAGCACATCCCGGAGCCGAACCACCGGACCCAGCGGGCCATCGAGCACGCCCCATTCAAGCGCGTAGGCGTAGTCGCGGAGAACCTCGGCAAAGATCTCGTCCACCAATGCGCCTTCGGCCCTCAGGGTCACAGCGCCCCGCAGCCCGGGCGCGGCCCTCACACGCACCCCTTGCCCTGCCACCGCTTCGAGAAAGGCGTTCAATGGGAGCTGGTCCACCTGCGCGCTAATGCGTTCGCCGTGGATCTTCACCTCGGCGGCAACGGAGGATAAGGAGAACAGGAGAATGGCTAGCGCCGTCGGATAAGAGGCTTTCATGGGACGACTGTATGGTGGGGACGGTTTGACCCTGCGGGATGATCGCGCTACACTATCCTGCTATGCGTCCCCTATGTCCAGCGATCATGGCCACGTGCCTGTGTCTAACCGCCTCCCCCGCCCCAGCCCAGGAGGTGGTAAAACCGCCACGCCGCTACGACAGCCGGGTCATTCTCCACCAGGTGCCCACTCCCAGCCACGCCCCGGTCACGTCTGACGAGCGCCAGACCGACACCGACGAAGGTCTTGCGCCGGCCTACCGCCCAATCGCCCCGCAGCGCCCGCTGTCGATTGCGCCTCAACCTCCGCCGCCTCATGCGGCCGAGACCGAAGAGGAAAACTGGATTCGCCCGCCGGTCGATCCCGAGCTTCGCGGCTACGCCCCCGCCGAGCCCGCCCCACCCTCGGGCTGGGGCTGGCTGGCCGACGAAGTCACCCGCCGCATGAGCGAACGCGCCGCCGAAGAGGCGGGGGAAGAGGGCGAGACTTCCGAAGACGGCGATCCGCTGAGCGGAGAGGAAACCAACGCCTACCAGCGCGCCCAGACGGCCCAGGAATCCGGCCTCCTGCTCCGCACCGAACCCAGCGCGCTCGATACCGGAAGAGGAGGGGAACCCTCGCTACGCTTCAGCCCCATCGCCCCCCCCACCCTGCTCTCGCGCAGCGACGAGGGCCAAAGCCCATCGACATCCGCCCAGAGCTCTCTCGGTGGCCCGGAGAACCCGCAGGATAGCGGTGCATTTTTTTCCGAGGCCGCGAGTGCTCCGGAGCAGATCGAGGCGGAGGCCGTGCCCGAGTCGACTTGGGATACCGGTGGGCAGGCGGATGCGGGCATGCCCCGCACCGAAGAGCTGCTGCGCCAGGCCAAAATGTCGATTCCCAGCTTCGCCAGTTCCACCCAAACGGCAGATATGAACGCCCGTTATGGACTGGGTGGCGGCGCGGCGTCAGTCGAATCTCCCGCCCCAGCCACCTCACCGGGGGGATGGGGCGAGACCCGCCCGCCACCTACGGGCAGCGCCTTCGGCGGTGTGGAATCCAGCGGATTGTCGACGAGACAGTGGGAGGGGAGCGCCTTCAGCCAGCCCAGCATGTTCGAATCGAGGGGCTTTGGAAGCGGTGCATCCGAACCGGCCTTCCCATCGTCCTCCGTTGGCAGCCGGCCGGCTACGGCCCTGCCCGCCACCTCCACAAGTGCAGCCTTCGAACCAGCGGCCCGAACCCCAACCCCAGCGCCGGGCGAATTTCGCCGGGCGGGACCCCTGGTCCCAATAGACGGTGATCTTGGGAAGACCCTTAACGCCGGAGAAAGAAGCCCACGCGGTCGTAGACGACCCCGTCCTGGTGCCCGCCCAAGGTGAAGCGAAGTTCCCGGTCCACATCCGCAGGGGACACCACCCAGTCGACCCCGGTGTCCTTCCAGTCCAGCGTATTGTCGGCGAGAGTGAACTGGGTGAACGAAGCGTCGTGGGGCCCTGCACCTTTGTGCCCAATCAAAATGGTGTTGTTCTCGGTCGGTTTATCCCCCTCGCCAAGTGGGTGAGCCCGCGGCTCACAACCGTGCGGCAGCCGCTGCGACGCATGGCGGAAGAGGCGACGCGCCTCGTCATCCGGATGGGCGAGGCACCGCTCGAGTCGGTGCCGCGCATGGACCTCGCCACCAACCTCATCGTGCGCGAGAGCACCGCACAGCTCTCGGCGTAGCGCGCCCCGCCGAGCGCAGAGCGCGGGGAGGCACGGTCTCGTCAGTCGGCGAGCGTGATACGCGCGAGCTCCGCATCC
>CBFGVE010000415.1:0-3079 GCA_965651915.1 uncultured bacterium | reverse complement strand
TGCCTGCGAGACTCCCACCTCCGTTTGTAGGGGCGCCGTGAGGCGCTATCCTCCCGGCTGCCGCCCGAAGACACGGCCTGACGGCCGCGCTACGAACCCGCCAGGTTCGCACGCTCCCCGCTCCCCCGGCCCCCTGGTCTAGCTCGAAGGGTCTGTAGCGGCATCTCCGCGAGACGCATTGCCGCTCGCGGAGCGGCCCCTACAGGCCCTCCTGTTTCCTCCGCTGGTCAGCCGGGCCTGCAAATAGCTCGTAGCGGCAGAGTCGCCCGTCGAGGCCTCCATTGAAGAGGTTTTTTCGCCACGAAGGCTTCAGACCAAGCTTTTTGACCATCGCGTTGTCGCCAAAGTACACGAAGGCTTCACAGCCCGCACAGCGCTGCTTGAGAAAGTCGCCGAAGCGTCCCACCAAGGCCTCAGCCTCCTGCCGGTCGCCCAGCCGGACGCCGTAGGGCGGATTGGTCACAATGACGTGGTCGTTCCAGCCGCCGAGGCGCTCGAACGGCTGGCAGCTCAGTTCCACCTGTCCGCCTTCGGGAAGGCGGTCGAGGTTGGCTCGGGAAGCCCGAACCGCCTCGGGATCGATGTCGCTCCCGGAAACCGAAATACCAGGCGGCACCGCGATTCTCCCATCCATATCTTCCCGCACACGTCGCCAGAGTGCGGCATCGTAATCTGGAAGCCGCTCCAGCGCGAACCGGGTGCGCAGGAAGCCAGCCGGTATGCCGCAGGCGGCCATCCAGGCCTCGCATAGCAACGTACCCGAACCACAGAAGGGATCGGTCAGGGGCCGCAGCCCCGTCCAGCCGGTCGCACGAATAACCCCCGCCGCCAGGGTCTCCTGCATCGGCGCGGTCACCGCGTCGCGGCGGTAGCCCCGGCGGTGCAGCGAGCCTCCCGACAGGTCGAGGCTGATCGTCGCCCGGTTGCTGTGAATGTAGAGGTGGATCGCCGCATCGGGTTCGTCGGAATCTACGCTGGGCCGGCGACCGAACACCGTGCGGAAGCGATCCACTATCGCATCCTTCAACGTGAGCGCGGCATGGCCCGAATGATGCATCGTGCTGTTGGAGCAGACGGCCTGAATGGCGAAGGTCTGGTCAGGACTATACAGCGACTCCCACGCGAGATCCCCCGCGCGGCGGTAGAGATATTTGGGACTGTGGCAGTCGAAGCGCATCAGCGGGGCGAGAACCCTCGAGAACAGCCGAGCGCCATAGAGAACGCGGTAGAGCGCCTCCGGCCCCGCCTCGAAGTAGAGTCCGCGATACCCGGGCTGCACCTCGCTCGCGCCAAGCGAGGCCAGTTCCTGGGCACCCATTTCTTCGAGCCCTTCGCCCAGCAGCGCGAAGAAGCGCCGCTCGGTGGCGTAGAGGAAATCCTGGGGCGTAACCGCCTGACTAGCTGGGCTCATAAAGCTTCCTGTAGATGGCGAGGGTCTCGCGCGCGGTGGCTTCCCAGGTAAACTGCGAGGCGCGGGACATTCCCTTGATGCGGAGTTCCTCGGCGAGTGTGGGCTGGGTGATAATCCGAGCCATCGCATCGCACAAGGCTTGGGTGTCGTCGGGATCCACCGTCAGCGCCGCATCCCCGACCACCTCGGGCAACGAGCTAACGTTGCTGCAAACCACCGGGGTTCCGCAGGCCATCGCTTCGAGAACGGGGAGACCAAAGCCCTCGTAGCGCGAAGCTAAAACGAGCAAGGAAGCGGTTTGGTAGGCTTCGAGCAGCGCCTTGGGTTCGATGTACCCCTGCCATTCGATCTGCCGCTCGACGCCGAGGGCGCGGGCGCGTTCGCAGGCTTCTGGATAGCGGGGATCCTCCGGGCCAATAATCCGCAGGCGAACCGAGGGAATATCGCGCAGCAGTCGGGCATAGGCATCGATGAGGCGCACCACGTTCTTATAGGGATCGAACCGGCCCACGTAGAGGATGGTGCGCTGGCCGCGGCGGGCCTGGTCGACCGGCTGGTAGATGGGATTCACGCCCTCGGGAATCGCAACCACGGACGCCTCGCGATCCGGCCCGATTCCTAGGTGGGCGATGACATCGCGCCGAGTCGACTCGCTCGGGGTGACGATTGCGTCGGCCCGCGCCGCGGCTTCGCGCATAAGCCAGCGGTATACCGGAAACAGCCGGGACTTTTTTGAGCGGGGTGCGTGGTCGCGGAAAAGCAGCGGAATCAGGTCGTGGATGGTGAGTACAAGCTTTGGACCGCTGCTGAGCCGATGGCGGGCGAAGCCGGCCAAAGGCGTCATGTAGTTGGTCGAATGATAGACATCCACGCCACGGCGCCGCAGGAATCCAGGGAGCCGGAGCTGATTCGCCGCGGAAAACACGCCGTAGCCCAGCAGCTCGGTCTGCCAGCGATCCGAGGGGGCCAAGCCGGTCTCGGCGAGCGTGCGGTCCAAGACCTCCTGATGATCGAACAAAAGAAGAAAGCGGTTATCCTGATCCACTTCGTAGAGCGCCTGGATAAGTTCCTGGGTATAGCGGCCGATTCCGGAAATCCGGGGAAAGATCCAGCGGGCGTCGAGGGCAATATGCATGCTAGACTGTGTAGACCCAACCCCGCCCAGCGTCAAGCCCGCCAACTTCCAAATTCACCCAGGGCCATCAAACCGCGCGCAAGCGCCTGGGAGGCGAATATGGAAGGCGCGCCTGCGGCGCTGGGAAACGGAGGCTCCACAGACACGCCCCTTCGCGCGGTGGACGCAACCCTAGTCTTCAACAAGTATCCGGCGGAAAGCCGTATCCCAATTCCCTGCCTGTCACGCCGTAGCCCCTCCCAGCCAGACCGCCCCCCCCCACGTGGCTTGCGGGCGAAGGCTGATCGGGTTGGTGGTCCTTTCGGACCCGCACATATACATGACCGGAAAAGAGGCCGCCATACTGGGTCTCAATTCCCTGCCTGTCACGCCGTAGCCCCTCCCAGCCAGACCGCCCCCCCCCAAGTGGTTTGCGGGCGAAGGCTGATCGGGTTGGTGGTCCTTTCGGACCGGCAAAGACCTTAGACGGGAGGGAATTAGCGGGGGATGAAGTCTCAATTCCCTGTCGGGTTGGTGGTCCTTTCGGACAATGA
>CBFGVE010000414.1:0-3094 GCA_965651915.1 uncultured bacterium | reverse complement strand
CGGTTCAAAAGCGACGCGGATTTCTGGTTGAAAGCCATCGAAGCCATTCTCGAGTAAGGGCCGGGGAACCCGTCTGAATTAACCCAACGCGAAGTGACCCCCTATGACGAAGTTCGTTCTGGCAGCATGCCTACTTGCATGGGCCGTTGCTGCCCCCGCCGAGGGGGAGCAGACAACGAAAGAAATTGAGTACCTAGTTGAATTCATCCGCGCCTCTGACGTTGTATTCATTCACAACGGAACCGAGCATACGGCTGAAGAGGCGGCGGCCCATATCCGCCGAAAGCGGGAGCATTTCAAACGGAAGATAAGGAGTGCGGAGGACTTTATCGCGCTCACCGCCACGAAAAGCCTGCTCGGCAAGGAGCCTTATCGGATTCGGGGCAAGGATGGCCGGGAGGTAGCTTCTGCGGCATGGTTGACCGAAGAATTGCAGAGGTTTAGGGAACACAGCCGAGACGCTAAAGAGCACAGATCCCAATCTATTCCACAGCCAAGCGTATAGAAAATAACCCTCCAAGGCCTGGACAACGCGTGGGGCGCAGTGTCCAAACCTTGGAGAAGCGGTTGGGCTCCTAGTGCGGGCGTTCGAGCGACTTGGCGTGCTCCAGGCTGCAGAACAGGGAGGCGTTGGTGTCGCGGTTGAGGATGCTGAAGTCCTCGAAATGCATGTTGGGATCGGCCACGAAGGTTAGGCGGCCGCCGAACTTGTTCTCCAGCTCCACCAGCAGCGCCTCGTCCTCGCGGCGCAGGCGGTCGAGCACGGTGGGGTTCACCACGACCTTGAGCGGCAGCCCCTCCTTGCGGTGGCGCTTCATGACCTCGATGATGCGGCGCTGGATCTCCACGCTCATGCTCAGGGGAGACTTCACCTTGCCGCGTCCGCTGCAGTAGGGGCAGTCGATGTAGTTGGCGGCGCGGATGCTTTCCTCGGCCCGCTGGCGGGTCATTTCGAGCAGGCCGAGATCGGAGATGGGCAGCACGTTGGTGCGGGCTCGGTCATCTTTGAGATGATCCTTGAGCGCCCGGCCCACCTGCGCCTGGTGGCGGCGCTGCTTCATGTCGATGAAGTCGATGACGACCAGGCCGCCGACATTGCGGAGGCGGAGCTGGCGGGCGATCTCCTCGGCGGATTCGAGGTTCACCTGGACGATCGAGTCCTCCTGGTTGTCGGCCCCCTTGTGGCGGCCGGTGTTGACGTCGATGGTCACCATCGCCTCGGTCTCGTCGAAGATGAGGTAGCCGCCCGACTTGAGCCAGACCTTGCGGCGGAAGGCGCTCTCCAACTGGCGCTCGACATCGAAGTGCTCGAAAATCGGGGTCTCGCCATCGTAGAGCTTGATGCGGTTTCGGGTGCGGCGGGAGAGCTTGCCGATAATGGCCTTGATCCGCTCGTACTCGTCGCGGGAGTCGACCACGATGCGCTCGACATCCTCGGTGAGCGAGTCGCGCACCATGCGCTCGATAAGGTCGGGCTCCTGATAGAGGCGGCAGGGCGCGGGCTTGTTCTGGATGCCGTCCTGGATCTGGGTCCAGTTATCGACCAGCGAGCGCATGTCGCGGACGAAGCTGGTCTTGCGGGCACCGGCGCCGGCGGTGCGCACGATGAGGCCGACGCCCTCGGGCACCGGCAGGCGGCTGAGAATCTTCTTGAGGCGGAGGCGCTCCTTGGCCTCCTCGATACGGCGGGAGACGCCCTTGAGTCCGCTGCCCGGCATCATGACGAGGTAGCGGCCCGCGATGCTGAGGTTAGCGGTGACCCGCGGTCCCTTGGTGCCGATCGCTCCCTTGGTGACCTGGACGATGATTTCGGAGCCGACCGGGAATCGCTTGGCCATCTCGCCCGGAGCGCGCTTCTTGCGACGCGACACGGTGCGGGGGCTGCGGATACCCTCCTCGGCCTCGAGGCGGGCGGCATCCTCGGGAATCATGTCCCAGTAGTGGATGAAGGCGTTTTTCTTCATGCCGATATCGACGAAGGCGGCCTGCAGGCCGTCTTCGAGGTTCTGGATCTTGCCTTTGAACACGCTGCCCACGATGCGGTCCTCGGAGGGGCGCTCGACGGCGAACTGCTCCAGCTTGCCGTCCTTGAGCACGGCGACGCGGGTCTCGAGGCTTTCGACATTGATGATGATTTCGTTGCGGACAGTGACGCTGGCCACTTTTTTCATGAGAAGTCCGAGCATAGTCTAATCTCCTGTTAGTGCCGTTTCCGGCGGATAAACACACTTTGCACCAGGCCCAGCGAGAGCATGATGGTTAACATAAATGACCCCCCATAACTCAGCAGCGGGAGCGGCAGTCCGGTAATGGGCATGAGCCCGACGGTCATGGCGATGTTGACCAGCGCATGGCTGAAGATCATCGTCACCACGCCCACCGCAAGCAGCATTCCATAGCGGTCCCTCGCCCGCAGGGCCACCCGCATGCCGGCAAGAACCAGCCCGGCGAACAGGCCCAGTATCAGGGAAGTGCCCACAAATCCTGTCTCCTCCGCAATCACGGAGAAAATGAAGTCGGTCGGGGCTACCGTTCGCGGCAGGTAGCCCAGTATATTCTGCGTTCCTTTCAGCAAACCCTTTCCGGTCAGGCCGCCCGATCCCACGGCGATTTCGGATTGGATCTTGTTCCATCCCGCGCCGAGGGGATCCCGGCCGGGGTCGAAAAACACGAGCAGGCGGTCGCGCTGGTAGTCGTCGAGGACGAACCAGCCGGCGGGCATGAGCAGCAGGCCCGCGAGGCCGATGAGCAGCATCGTCTTGAGCGGGACGCCGGCGACGAACATCATCGCCAGTGTGACCGGCACGAGCACCAGGGCGGTGCCGAGGTCGGGCTGCTTCATGATCAGCAGGAAGGGGATGCCCACCAGCAGGCCGATCTGGAGCAGGCATTTGGGATCGGCGAGATCGCGGCCGGGGCGGCCGAGGAAGCGAGCCAGCAGGATGACGATGGTGGGCTTGGCCAGCTCGGAGGGCTGGAGCAGGAAGCCGGGCAGCTTGATCCATCGGCGGGCGCCGTTGATCTCGTGCCCGATGAGGAAGACGAGCACCAGCAGAAACACGCTGGCGGCGTAGATGAGGTAGGCGGATCGCAC
>CBFGVE010000413.1:0-3095 GCA_965651915.1 uncultured bacterium | reverse complement strand
GGCGGTACGGATGGACTGGTAGCTCGCGGTAAGGAGCGTGATGTGGTTGCAAGCATCTGCAACACAAAGCTTTGGGTGGAGCCGTCGCGCGGCTGCTCCCGCCAGCCGGTGTTCGCTGACCGCACAGCCCTGTCCGATACCGAACGATCCACATTCGGGGAGGCGGCCGTCATTCGCCGCCGCCGTAGGCCGCCGGGATCGGGCCGGCGCCGGCCTCCGAGAGGAGGGCCACGAGGCTGGGCACCGTGGCGCCCAGCACCTTCCGGACGCCGATGAGCACCGCGAGCCCGGCGAAGGCGGCGATGCGTATCATGTCGGGAAAAGGTATCGTCTTCCTTGCTGTCGTATTAGATCAATCTTTTCTTAGATTATCTACAGGATTTGTGTTGGCCGCCTTCAAAGTTTGTGAGAAGATGGTTGCCAGTCCAAAGACTAATACGATTGCCAGGCTTATGATGGCTTCAAAGGCCCCGATGGGTGCATGATAATACTGGGCCTCCTGTAGTACCCTCTCCATCAAAAAGTAGACACTTGGAATGGTGACGATACCCGCGATGGCCAGCAGCACGATGAAGTCCCTTGATAGCAAGTAGACTAGGCTTTCAGGAGAGGCGCCCAACACCTTCCGGATGCTCACTTCTTTGACCTGGTTTTTGATCGTGAAGACGACCGTGCCCAATAGGCCCAGGCACGCTAGGGTGATGGCCAGCAGTCCCAAGAACCCCCACATCTTCATAATGTTGTTGTAAAATGCATAGGCATCGCGGATCTGATCGGCGAGGAATGCAGCTTTAAAACGGTCGCCGTTGCCGATAGATTTCCATGCTGCTTCCATTTCCGAAAAAGCCTGGCGCTCATTGGTTGATTGAAAGTGAAAATTCGCGTAACGAAAATTCGTGGGTGCATATTCGAAGAAGAAATTTTCAATGGGAGATTGCAGGCTCGCATAATGGAAGTCCTTCAAAATGCCCACCACTCTCACTTCTCTCTTGTCGGGTAGAATAACTACCTGATCGATGGCTTCGGACGGGTCATTCGGGCTCAGGGTTTTTGCAAAGACTTCGTTGATGATAATCAAATGCGAATTTCCGGCGGCGTCATTGGTGAAGTTTCTTCCCAGCATAAGCTGGAGGCTCATATTTATTATGAAGTTTTCATCGATAGCCACCATGCTCGCGTATATGGAATCTGAATCGGCCACGCGTTTCACATATAACCCCGGTACGTCTTCGGCTCCCAGTGGATGCGACGACATAGAGATCAGAGGAACGAAGGGAAGCTTTCCAAATTCATTTTTGATCAGTTGCGGATCCGCCTGTTGAAGATCCACATTGAGTATTTTCTCCTGGTCGAATCCGAAATCATAATTGATGGAATACCGATACTGTTGCACCATAATCACCACGGCGAGGGTAAAACCCATCGACAGGATGAACTGGGATGTGATTACGACTTTGCGCAGAGAAATCCGGCCTCCCTTTTTGGTTGGCGACTCCTTCCCTTTTAAAGCTTGGATGGGGCCGATTCTTGAAAAATGTAGCGCGGGAACGATGCCCGCAACAACGCCCACCAGGAGGGCGAAGGTTAAAAAACCGGCAAACGTTCCCAGGGTCGGATTCAAATCCACCCAACCACGTTCTCCGGTAAGCGCCAGAGCTTCATTGCGAATGGTCTCAAAGAAAAAATACGACAGTGTCACGGCCAGTAGCATAATGATCGTGCTTTCCATCACAAACTGCATAAAGATTTGTCTCTTCTGTCCACCCATCACTTTACGCACACCGATTTCTTTCGTCCGGGTGAGCGACTGGGAGATAGAAAGATTGACATAGTTGCTGCATGCCGCGAAGAGAATAAGCAGGGGTAAAATTCCTAAGAGCGCTATTTCCTGGTAGCTCCATTCATTGCCCATGTCATTGTCGAGCTCTGGCCCGGGAACAATCTTGTCGAGCCGTTGAAGTTCAAACGATGCCTGGAACTCAGGTGTTGTGTATTTTTCTTTTGCAACGCCATTGAGGAATGCTTCGATGGTAGAGGGGCTTGAGTTGTCAGAGAGTTGCAGATAAGCGTATGAATTGTAGAAATTATTCCAATTATTTTCGTCGTCTGTAAAAGACGCGCCATGATGCGATGTGAGCGTGGCGAATGAGACCAGAGCCTCGACCTTCAGGTGGGAGTTCTTCGGCATGTCTTTCGCTACACCCGTGATCGTCACGTCACCGAATGGTTCGATGAATACAAGTTCGCCCATTGGGTCCTTTTCCCCGAAGATCCTGGCAGCTGCGGCCTCGGTAACAACCATCGTGTGAGGATTTGCAAGCGAGGTGGCGGGGTTGCCTTGCAGAAGTGGAAAGTTGAACATCGAAAGGTACTCTGCATCCACAAAGTATCCTCTTATAGGAATCTCGCGATCTGCATGGCGAACTTCATGGTGAAGCGATCGGTGAATGCGGACAACCTTTTCTACATCGGCGAAATTACCTTTCAGAAGTTGAGCAGCGCCGATGGGTACGGATGCGAACGATGGGTTCTCATGCCGATCTCGAACATGAGTAATTATCCGGTATATGTGTTCTTTATTCGGGTGGAAGTTATCGAACTGGTAGATGAACACGATCATGGCAACGTACAGCAGGTTGAGCGACATGCCTAGCGCCAAGCCAAATACATTTAGAGTGGTGAAGAATGCATTTTTCGAAAGGTTACGCGTAGCGGTCTTGAAGTAATTTTTGAACATGGCGGGGCTGAACGGGCTGGCTGAGAAATAGAGAGCCTGCGGTGTACCTTCACGAGCGTGGCGGAGGACGTGGCTACAGCTTCTCGGTGATCCGCGCAAAGGTGCTCTACAGCCACGGCAGGCGAAGGCAGCGCCCCCTCTTCAGCGCGGTAATGGATAGGTCTCTGGACTACATGTTGCCCATGGTTGTGCTGTCGCCCGAGGGAGGCCTGGGCGTTCCGTTATCCACACTGCTGGCGGTGGCAGATCATGAGGACTCACCTACCTGAATCAATACGTTTGTCCGAATACTCATTGTAAATAGGAGTTACGCAGTCGGGATGGGAGTGGCGTTTCTAGTCCCTCTTCGGAGGGATGT
>CBFGVE010000412.1:0-3113 GCA_965651915.1 uncultured bacterium | reverse complement strand
CTCGACGCCCTTCTCAACCTCTCCGGCGAGGAGCTGGTCTACTCCGCCCACTACCTCATCAACGACCCCTCCCTCGCCACCATCCGCCGCCAGCTCATCGACACCGACGTCAGCCTCCAGCTCATGCTCGAGAACCTGGGCGAGAACCACCCCGACGTCCGGCAGCTCCGGGCGGGCCAGACCGAACTTCGCAAGAAGCTCGAGGAGGCCCTAGCCGGCCTGAAAACCGGCATCCAGGCCGACTACGAAGTGGCCAAGAAGAAGTTCGACGCCATCGAGGAGGAGCTTGAGCGGGTCAAGTCGCTCGACATCCAGGCCAGCGGCGACCGCTTCCTTCCCTTCGACCGGGCCGAGCGCAACCTCCAGCTCCAGCGTGAAATTCTCAACGCCCTGCGCTCCCGCGTCGCCCAGAAGGGGATCGAACTGGAGGTGCCCCGCACCGCAGTCGAGCTGATCGAGCCCGCCGAGGAGCCCCGCCAGCCGGTAAGCCCCAAGCTCATGCTCAACCTCATGCTCAGCGTGATGGTCGGCCTGTTCGGAGGCATCGGCCTCGCCTATTTCATCGAGTACCTCGACACGTCGGTGAAAACCGTGGACGACGTGGAAAAATATCTCGGCCTCCCCGTACTCGGCGTGGTCCCCCAGAAGGTCCGCCCGCTCGTCGAGGAAGGACCCGACAGCCCCCACATGGAGGCCTACCGCGTACTGCGCACCAACATGCTCTTCAAGAACAAGGGTCTCAGCGGCGGCGCCTTTGCCGTGGTCAGCGGCGGCGTTGGCGAGGGCAAGTCGACCACCCTGTTCAACCTCGCCTACGTGTGCGCCCAGCTCGGCGACCGGGTACTGATCGTGGACTCCGACCTCCGCCGCCCAGTGCAGCACTCCATTCTCGGCATTTCCAACCGATTCGGCCTGACCGATCTGCTGATGAAAGATGTTCCCATCGAGGAGACCATCAAGCCAACCAGCGTGCCGAATCTCCATTTCATGCCCAGCGGACGCATCCCCCGCGCCGCCCTCGGCATCCTCGACACCCCGCGCATGCGCGACCTGGTCAAGAACCTCAAGGCCCGCTACGACTACATCTTCTTCGATTCTCCCCCCATCATGGGCGTGAGCGACGCGGCCGTTCTCTCCAGCGAGGTAGACGGTGTCCTCCTCGTTGTCCAGTACCGCAAGTACCCGCGCATTATCTCCCGACGGGCCCGCCAGATGATCGATACGGTCGGCGGAAACCTCCTTGGCGTCGTCCTCAACAACCTCAACATCAGGCGCGACGACTATTACTACTACTACCACTCCTACTACTCCCCAGAAACCGAGGCGGGAGCGGAAAAATCCAGAAAGGCCACCGAGGCCATCGAGGCAGCGAGGGACAAGCTATAATGCGCGCGAGGAATTACAGAAAAGCCCCCCAGTCCATCCTTCTTCTTTTCATCCTGGCGATCTTCGCCGCAACCACCGGCTGCGCCCTGCTGCCCCGCGCGGGAACTGGTGACGCCCCCGGCGAAGAAGCTATCGCCGCCGCCGCGCCCGAAGCCGGCGAAGCCCAGGCCGAGGCGACCGAGGAGCCGGCCCGCCCCCGCTGGCGCCTCTTCGGCTTTGGCGGAAGCCCCGCCGTGGAACCCACCGCCACGCCGGAAACCGCCGTGGAAGCCCAGCCTGCCGCCGAGGAACCTGCCACAAGCTCCACCACGCCCTACCGCCTCCGGCCCGGCGACGCCCTTCGTATCGTGGTGGGCAGCATCCCCCGCGAACAGGCCTCCGACAACATCGTGGACGAGCGCGGCACCATCACCCTGGATTACATCGGCCGCATTAAAGCCGAGGGCCTCACCTCCTCCGAACTCGAGGAGCAGGTGCAGAAGGCCTATGTCGATGGGCAGATCTACCGGTCCCCCACCGTCAAGGTGATGATCGCCTCCCGCAACTACTATGTGCGCGGCGAGGTCCGCCGCCCAGGCTCCTACCCCCTGACCGGCGTGGTGACCCTCTCCCAGGCAATTGCCGCCGCCGGCGGCTACACCGAGTTCGCCAACCCCCGCCGGGTGGCCCTTACCCGCGGCGCGATCAACCGTAACATCAACATGCGCGACGTCGAACGCAGCCCCGAGCAGGACGAGGTGCTGGAGGCCGGCGATGTGATCGTGGTCGGCCGCGGCATCTGGTAGGAACCGTTGCGATGACGCACGCACCGGATACCTCCCCGGCGCGCCGCCGGCGACGATCGCCCCTCGGCTTGGCCGAGCGCCTCTACGGAGCCCTCGCCACCGCCCTTCTCCTGCTCCCCTCCCTGGGCGGCATGCTCGCCTACGGCGGCACCCGGGTCTGGAACATCACCCCGCTCATCGTCTGCGCCTGCCTAGGCGCGGCGCTGGTCGCGCTGCAGCCCCTCGTGTTTCGTGCAGCCGGAGCGACCCGGCTGCGGGTTCCTCCGGGCTGGATGGCCCTGCTGGCGTTCTTCCTTTTTGCCGGCGCGATGATCTTCACTGCCGCCGTGCGGTTCGAGGCCCGCTTCGAGTGGATCACCATCGGTAGCCTGCTCCTGGCCTACTGGGCATGGGCCAGCCTAACAGGCCGGCTCGGCTTGTGGCGCACCGTTGCAGGGCTGGCCCTGCTCGTCGGAATCGGGCTGAGCGTCTACGCCCTAGCCCAGCATGCGCGGGGCTCGAACATGGTGCTCGACTGGGTAAGACCCGAGGGCTATGGCATGCGGGCCAGCGCGACCTACCTGTGCCCCAACCATTTCGCCCACGCCCTCGCCATCCTGCTCTGCCTCGCGGCCGCGCTGCTGTTCTCCCCGGTGGCAGGCATCCCCCTGCGCCTGTATGCCGGCACCCTGTTCCTCGTCGGACTTCCCGCCCTTTTCCTGAGCCTGTCTCGCAGCGCTTGGCTGGGAGCCGCTGCCGGCGTGGGCGTGGTACTTCTCCTCCTCGCCGCCCGCCGGAGCCGCAGGTTGTTCTGGAGCCTTTTCGCCAGTGGCCCCCTGCTTGCGGCCGGTTTGTTCGCGATCCTCTGGTTCTCCTCCCCGGTATTCAAGCAGCGGGTGCTCAGCACCCCGCCCGGCGCGGCAGGAACCACGGCCTCCATTCGCCTCAGCCTCTGGTCCGACA
>CBFGVE010000411.1:0-3130 GCA_965651915.1 uncultured bacterium | reverse complement strand
ATTCCCGCCGGCCTGAACGAGGACGTGATCCGCATGATCTGGGAGAAGAAGGGGGAGCCCGATTTCATGCTCGAATGGCGCCTGCAGGCCTACCGCTGGTGGGTGACCCGCAAGGAGCCCAACTGGGCCATCGTAGACTATCCTCCCATCGACTACCAGGCGCTGCGCTACTATTCCGCTCCCAAGACCATGGCGGACCGGATGAAGAATGCCGATGGTTCCATCGATCCCGAGGTGCAGAAAGCCTTTGATAAGCTGGGTATCCCGCTGCGCGAGCAGCAGGCGCTGACCGGCGTGGCTGTAGATGCAGTGTTCGATAGCGTGAGCGTCGCCACGACCCATCAGAAGCAGCTCGAGGACATGGGCATCATCTTCTGCTCGGTTTCCGAGGCCTGCCGCAAGCATCCCGAACTGGTCAAAAAGTATCTCGGCTCGGTGGTTCCCCATACCGACAACTTCTTTGCCAGCCTCAATTCGGCGGTGTTCACCGACGGCTCCTTCGTCTACGTTCCCAAGGGGGTGCGTTGCCCCATCGAGCTTAGCACCTACTTCCGTATCAACGCCCAGGGCACCGGACAGTTCGAGCGGACGCTGATCATCGCCGACGAGGGTAGCTATGTATCCTATCTTGAGGGCTGCACCGCGCCTATGCGCGACGAGAACCAGCTCCACGCCGCCGTGGTCGAGCTGATCGCTCTGGAAGGTGCCGAAATCAAGTACGCCACCATCCAGAACTGGTATGCCGGGGACAAGGATGGCAAGGGAGGAATCTACAACTTCGTGACCAAGCGGGGCCACTGCAAGGGCGCGCGTTCGAAGATTAGCTGGACCCAGGTCGAGGCGGGTGCCGCGATCACCTGGAAGTATCCGAGCTGTATCCTGGAGGGCGATCATTCGACCGGCGAGTTCTACTCGGTGGCCGTCACCAGCAACCGGATGCAGGCCGATACCGGCACCAAGATGATCCACATCGGCAACCACACCCGCAGCACCATTGTCTCCAAGGGCATTTCCGCCGGACACTCGAAAAACACCTACCGTGGACTCGTCCAGATCCTGCCCGATGCGGTTGGCTGCCGAAACTACAGCGTATGCGACTCCATGCTGATCGGCGACAAGTGCAGCGCGAACACCATACCCTACATCGAAGCCGAGAACAGCACCGCGATGGTGGAACACGAGGCCACGACCTCCAAAATCAGCGAGGACCAGCTCTTCTATATCCAATCGCGCGGCATCGATGAGGAGAGCGCCATCAACTTGGTGGTCAACGGCTTCTGCAAGGACGTATTCAAGCAGCTTCCCCTGGAATTCGCGGTCGAGGCCACAAAGCTTCTCGAGATGAAGCTTGAAGGAAGCATCGGCTAGTACCCCACCTTTTCAACGTACAGGACACCCCCATGAGCACACTGACTATTCAGGAAGATCAGCCGGCCGTCTGCTGGCCCGGATTCGACGATGACGCCTTCGCCAAAGTTCTGGAGCTGACGCCTGCTCCCGCCCGCCGCCAGCGCGAGGCGGCGTTCAAGGCCTACCTTGACATACCGACCCCGACCAGCCAGACCGAGGAGTGGCGCCGCACCAATCCAGCGTTGTTCCCCTTCGGCAAGGTGGCCAGTCTCTCGCCGCTCGTCGAGCGTTCCCCCGGCGCGGCTCAGCCCGAGGACACCGAACACGATATCGTGATCTCGGTGGATGACGAAGGCTACTCCATCGCCGACGCCCAGGGACTGATCACCGGCGGTCAGGTCCGCATTCTCTCCCTTGAGCAGGCGGCGACTTCGGCCGCCGACGTGCTCGAAGCGCATTTCCGAGCCGGGGCATTCACCGAGCATTCGGACAAGGTAGAGGAGTTGGCCGACGCCTTCTGGAATTTTGGGTTGCTCATTCATGTCGGCTCCGGCTGCCGCCTGGAGCGTGGGATTCTCATCCGTCACGATCACTCCGCCACCGCTGCCGCGCTGGTATCCCGGCTCCTGATCGTGCTCGATGAAAACGCTGCGTTGACCCTGGTCGAGCACGACCGATCTGCCAATGAAACCCCTTTCCTCGCCGTGGGCGCGAAGGAAATGTACGTAGGCGAGGGGAGCCACCTCAAAGTGATCACGGTCAAGGAGTGGGGCGACCGGGCTGCCCATCTTGCCTCCGATATGGCCCGCGTGGAACGCGACGCCAAGGTAGAGCTGATCAACCTCAATTTCGGTTCGAAGGTAAGCAAACTCAAGTTTGGCAGCGATGTGGCAGGGCCTGGCGCAGCGGCCGAACTCGATGGTATCTTCCTCGTTTCCGGAAAGCAGCACATTGACCAGACTTCGCTTCAGATACACTCCTCGCCCGACACGTATAGCCGTCTGCTCTACAAGGGTGCCGCGCGCGACAAAGGCCGCTCGGTTTACCGCGGGATCATCCAGGCCAGGCCGGGCGCGATCAGGGTCGACGCCTATCAGACCAACAACAATATCGTCCTGAGCGACGGGGCTCGCGTGGATACTATTCCCGGCCTGCTCATCGACGCCGACGACCTCAAGTGCAGCCATGGCGCGACCATTGGCAATCTCGACAGCGACCAGGTTTTCTACCTGCGAACTCGGGGATTGAGCGAGGCCGAGGCCCGCCGAATTGTGATCGCCGGGTTCTACGATGAGATCATCGAACGCATTCCCTACGCCTACCTACAGGACCGAGCCCACGTACTGTTGGCCGAGAAGCTGGGCGACACCTTTTAATCCGGGAAAACCGTCATGCTTTCATTCTCTAAAAAATGGATCGAGGTCGCCAAGGTCTCCGAGTTCGACACCGACGACCGCAAGCAGGTCGAGTTGGACGAGGACACCCTGGTGGGCATTTTCAAAGTGGACGGCGAATTTTTTGCGGTGAATTCAATTTGCAGCCACCAGCACGTATCGCTCATGAATGGTGCGGTGGATGACCACCAGGTGATCTGCCCCTTGCATGGCGCTCGATTCGACCTGCGGACCGGAAAGAACATGTGTCTCCCCGCGGTCCGACCCATCGCCAGCTACCCACTGAAGGTGGAGAACGGCGCCATCTTCATTCAGGAGTCCTGACATGTCCATGAGCGTGGACGCCACTGCCATGCAGTCTTCTATCCGGCCAGCTTTCCATCCCC
>CBFGVE010000410.1:0-3138 GCA_965651915.1 uncultured bacterium | reverse complement strand
GAATCGGTGGGGGGGATGGGGGGGTGGAAGCGGGAGCGGGTGTGGGGCAGGGGGGATTTGGGAGTAGGGCTTGGGGTGGGGGTGTTGGTGCGGGCGCATGCTGCTGAACCGCAGGCGGGGGTGCCTGGGCGATCGGAGCGGACTTTTCGGAGGGTGCCGGTTTAGGGCTCTGAAGGTGGCTGTTGAGCAGCGCGCGCAGCTCGGTCACCTCGCGGCGGGCGCTGGAGGCCTTCACCAGCGCGGTAATCGAGAGAATCAGGGGAAGGCCGAGCAGGGCGAAGATAAGCACGACGACGAATTCCATAGCAGCCTCCGGGCGTGGATCGTGGCAGAAGCACCAGACCACACCCTAGTAGCAGAACCTAGGCCAGGTTCCAATTTGAAAGAGCGATCGAGCGAGGGGGGGGTAGAGGGATTTAACCACGGATAAACGGATTTACGCGGATGGGGAGGATGGGACGGGGGAACGAGGTGCCGGGTGACGGGGCGGAGTTGTAGTGGCGTCTCTGTGAGACGCGGGAGGGGGAACCGCAAACGGATGCGAATGGACGCAAATGAGGAAGGACAGGGTTTGTAGTGGCGCCGTGAGGCGCTATCTTTAGCCTAGGGATAACGGCCTCACGGCCGCGCTACGAACAGTGCCCCCACGCTTCCCTCGTCCCTTCGTGAAAGCGAGTCGCTCAAGCGTAGCCGGGTACGTGTGGCGATTAAGTGCAGAGCAGTTGAACGGCGGGATAAAGGTTCCAATCCTCGGACAAAGCCTCCAGAAATTGTCCAATGCTCGGACAATTCAGTTCGAGGGGCTATTGGCTTGAGGGTTAAATAACAACAAGGTCCAGGCCGGGGATGTCGCTGAAATCGCGCCCGTTCCGCGTCAGAACGCGCAGATTGTGCTGGATGGACAGGGCGGCGATCCAGATATCATGGGTGCGGTGGGTGGCCGGGCGTCCAGAGGTGTCCAGCGCGGCGGAAAGCCTGCCAAACAGTTCGGCGGTGTCCCGGTCGATAATCAGGCATGGCTTCCTTCGGATGCGGGCGAGTGCGCCGGCGCGGCGGGTGCGCTGGGCGTCGGTTTGTGCGCGATGGACGCCGTATTCTAGTTCGGCAATGATGGGCGGTGCGAGGTAGACGGGCTCCTTGCCGGTAATGGAGGCAACATCGCTCGGTGCCAGGCGCCCGCGCTCCACGTCCACCCAGATCGAGGAGTCGAGAATTAAGCCCATGGGTCGCGGGCCTCCGCGACCCGAAGCCGGTCGCCCTTTCGGATGTCCGCAAGCCACGCGGCGCCTTCTTGGTCGTCGAGGGTCGAATAGATATCGCCCAGGGCTTCAATCGCGGTCATTCGGGGCGCACCGGGAACCAGCTTGGCCACAGGATGACGGTTCCGCATGACGACGATCTCCTCGCCCCCCTGCTCCATCGCGTCCAGAATTCGGCTAAAGCTCCGAGCCCCCTCGGTGGCAGAAAGAATGCGCATGGCAATCGATCCTTTCAGTATGGTATCATATAATCAAACATAGACAAACTATCTGATGCACAGTACGCTGTCAAGATCGACGGCGGGAGCAGGCCGCAATCGATCCGCATACAAAAAATGTACTCGCAATCAAAAAATGACATGCAAACCGGCCTAAAGGCTGTCTCAGAGGTTGGATGGGCGCACCCGTTCCTTCGCGTCCAGATTAGTGGGGAGCATTGCTGCCCCAGCGCCGAACAAACCTAGCAAAACAATTCGACTTGCCTCATCTGGAGGCATTTAATAGGCGGGCAAGCAGCCTTTCCGGGTTCCGGGAAGGGCTGCGGTCGCTTAAAATTATCTCGCCAATGCTTGGGAGTCTGCCCCCGGGACCCGGCTGGTGCATCTACACCAAAGCGAGGGACCAAGGTACACCTCGGCTTTACACGCTTCTGCGGTTTCGGTTAGGGCCATCTAGGATTTAGTTGATGACATGAAAGAGGGGAGCGAAATTAAAATCCGGCTCCTTAGTGGCCCGTCCCGGTCGTGGCTCGCCCTTTCCGGGACGATACTTTCCTACCGGGGGCAGTCCTGGGGCCGGGAGGAGCGGATGGATATACCGCTTGAACTCATCACGGTATCCACGCGCAAGCGACTGGTTGGGAAGCGGCTTATTTTTGCGCTGCTGTCCCTGATCCTTGGCCCAGCCATCGGAGGTGCCGCAATCGGCATTATCCACCTGATCCTCGGCAAAGTCCCGAACGGGGTCCTGGGCATTTGCATGGCCACAGGAGCGCTCGTCGGCGCCCTTCTTTTTTTGGTAATGCTTATTCGGTTCTTTATAAGCCAGGACACGGTCACCTTGAATGTGGCAAAGGGCAATGCCGAACTAGAGTTCTGGGTCTCTCCCGAGGATGGCCAGGAGCTTGGCAGCCTCCTTCATGAGATTACCCGCCGCGTCGGCACGATCACGGACCAGATCGACTATCCCATTCGCTCTGCGGCAGGAGACGTCTTCGAGCAGCCATGGAAGCGAACCGTGGTCATGACCTGGATCTTCGCCACACCCGGACTAGCGCTTGAGAATCCTTGGCTCTTGCTTCTCTGTGTGATTCCGCCCGGCTTGCATCTCTACAGCGCTCTACGTTCCTTCGGGGCACCGAAAGCATTCCGCTTGGCGGTAAAGTCCTTCCTCAAGCAGGACTGGAGCGCAGCCAGGGCTCAGCTTGAAGCGGTCGTTTCATCGAGCCCAGACTTTGTTCCGGGCCACCTCTTGCTATTCGACCTGTTGTGCCGGGAGGGACGATTTGATGATGCGGAGATAGCGCTGGCGCAGGTTCAAGACGCTCTTGATATCGAATCCCTCCAATCCATTCAGGAAGAGTTGACCCTCCGAAGGCGGGTATGGAAACGGAAGAGGGAAGCAGCCTGCCATTGAAGGCACGCAGGCGGGGCGCTTTACATCGGAAGGTGTGTCCCTGGTGAACTGTTGGTGAAAATCGACGAATCGGGTTACCAGAAAATTTCCCCTAAGGGCGCGATACAGTTCGCTACCAAAGTCTCGCCCGATGGAGCCCGGTGGGAGCCATGGGGGACCGTCATCACCACCACCGTCAGACGGGTCGAAGCTGAGCCTTAACCGTCTACCCCTGATAGACCTAGGCGAGGGGGTGTTTCGAGAC
>CBFGVE010000409.1:0-3141 GCA_965651915.1 uncultured bacterium | reverse complement strand
AGTACCTGCGCTTCCACGGCCTCTTCCATGACGACATGGGCGTCTGCAAGCGCGAGGAGAGTGGGAAGCTGTCGTTCAACTGGCAGTACATCGACATGCTGTTCGACTACATGCTGTCCATCGGGGTGAAGCCCTTCGTCGAGCTGTCGTTCATGCCGGAGGCACTGGCCAGCGGAGAGCAGGTGATCTTCTGGTGGAAGGGAAACGTCACGCCGCCCAGGCGGATGGAGGAGTGGGGCGAGCTGGTTCGCCGATTCACCGAGCATGTGACCGGGCGCTACGGGGCCGACGAGGTGAGGACCTGGTACTTCGAGGTCTGGAACGAGCCCAATCTCGAGTACTTCTGGTCCGGAACGCAGGCCGAGTACTTCGAGCTGTACCGGACCTCGGTGCAGGCGGTCAAGGGCGTCGATGCCGCCTACCGGGTCGGGGGACCGGCGACGGCCGGCGGCGGCTGGGTCGCCGAGATGATCGACTTCTGCGCCCGGGAGAGCCTACCGCTCGATTTCATCTCCACGCACACCTACAACGTCCAGGGCGCGCTGGACGAGTTCGGGGTCAAGCAGCTCCGCCTCATGGCCGATACCCGGTTCGTGGCCAAGGACACGCAGCGGGTGCGGGAGCGCATCGAACGGTCCGCCAGGCCGGGCCTGGAACTGCACATGACCGAGTGGAGCGCCTCCTATTCGCCCCGCGATCCGGTGCATGACGACTACATTTCGGCACCCTTCATCCTCGAACAGTTGAAGCGCGTCGGGAGCCAGGCGACCTCGATGTCCTATTGGGTCTTCACCGACATCTTCGAGGAGAGCGGCATCCCGATGACGCCCTTTCATGGAGGCTTCGGCTTGTTGAACCAGCAGGGCATCCGGAAGCCCGCCTATTTCGCCTTCCGCTACCTGAACCGGATGGGCGAGCGGGAGCTGCTCGTGGACGACGCCTCGGCCTGGGTCACCCACGACGGGCAGGGCGGAGTGCAGGCGCTCTTCTGGGACTTGGAGCATCCATTCCCCGATGGCAAGACCCTCAACCGGGACGGCTTCACGCGGGAGCGTCCGCCTGCGGCGCGCGGACCGGTCCAGCTCCGTTTGGCCGGTTTGGCGCCCGGCGTCTACCGCCTGGCCCTGCACCGCGTAGGCTACCGGCAGAACGATGCCTACACCGCGTACCTCGCATGGGGTGCCCCCCGCCAGATCACGCAGACGCAGCAGCGTGAACTCGAGGACCTGACCGCCGATCATCCGCAGGAGGAGGACGTGACGGTGGGCGAGGACGGGCTGTTCACCCGCGAGGTACCGATGCGTGCTAACGACGCGGTGCTGGTGCTGCTCTCGCCCAAGGGCGCGGCACATCCTGCATCCCCATAGCGCGGCATTGGATCGCGCATGCGGCTTCTGGCAGGCTGCGCTCGGAGGTCGTGGTGATGGACGCAGCGTTTTTGGTTCCCCCGGACGCTTGCGGCGGAGCAAGGTGGCCCCGGGCCGCGCGGAAGCTTCAACGTATGGTGTAGTCGTACCACTGGATGAAGGCTTCGGCGGCGGAGGTGCTGGCCAGGACCGGGATCCCGCCGAGGGACCGGATCCGGTCGGCATCGTCTGGCTCGCTGACCCGCGCGATTACTTTCGGCCCGTTCGCGCCCACCGCGCGGATGACCGCCTCGGTGTCGCCAACGCGGCGCATCGAGGAGACGATGGCCAGCGCATCGCGGGCGTTGACTTCTTCCAGCACGCGCCTGTCGGAGCCGTCGCCGCGCATTGCGGCAATGCCCTTCTCGGTGAGGTCGCGCACTACGATGGGGTCGTCGTCGACCACCAGCGGCTCGCGGCCCGCCTCGCGCAGCGCCTTGACCACCATGGAACCGCCCCTGCCGTATCCGAGCAGGATGACGTGTCCGCGCAGGTCGCGGCGCACGCATTCGCGCCGACCCGCCCGCAAGCGCATGAGCCGCCAGGTGAGCCGGTCGGTAGCCAGCAGCGGGGTGACGGTCATGGTGATCACGGTGGTGAGGGCGACCACGTTGAATACCTGGGGGAGTATCTGGTTGGCGATCAGCCCCTGGAGCACGACCACCAGCGAGAACTCGCTGGTTTGGGCGAGCAGGAGCCCGCTCTCGATCGAGGCGCGGGCGGTAAGTCCCAGGCGCTCGGCAACCAGGGTGACCACCAGCGGCGTGACGAGAATGATGAAGGCGGAGAGCGCGAGCGCTATCAGCCAGTCGCGGCCCGAGCCGACCTCGATCGCGCTGCCCAGCACGGTAAAGAAGAGCGCGAGAAAGAGCGTGGTGAGCGAGGTGACCATCCCGCGCGCGACGCTGTTCACCGGAAAGGCCGAGAGGGACACGCCTGCGAGAAAGGCGCCGGTAATCATGGGCAGCCCCAGCAGGTAGGCCAGCCCCATGAAGGCGAAGAGCACCGCCATGATGGTGAGCCCAAGCGTCTCCTGGTCGAGCTTGAGCCTGAGCACGAGGTAGGGCATTACCCAGCGCAGCCCGCAGTAGGCCAGCGCGATGAGCACCAGCATCGCCCCCGAACCCCGGAGTACCGATTCCGCGCCCTCGGGCAAGCGGTAGAGCACCACGATGAGCAGCACCACCACCAGATCCTGGATGAGAAGCACACCGGTGACGATGCGCCCGAAGGGCTCGAACATCTGCTGCCGGGTCTTGAGCAGCCGCACCACGATGAAGGTGGAGGTGGTGGTGATGGCGAGGCCGGTGTAGAGCGCGGACATCGCGTCGAACCCGAGTGCGGCGACCAGCAGCCCCCCGCCCACACCCACCACCACGAACTGGGAAAGGCCCACGCCGAGAACCTGCCGGTACTTGCCGCCGAAACGCTTGGGGTTCAGCTCCATCCCCGCGCTGAACACCAGCATCGCCAGGCCCAGCTCGAGCGAGGACTGGGCCATCGCCTCGGGCAGGGCCAGCCCGCTGTGACGCAGCAGCACCCCGCCGAGGAGCAGCAGCGGGATCAGGGGCAGACGCAGTGCCTGGGAAAGGCCGAAGGCCAGCGCCGCCGCGACCAGGAGCATGGCGAATCCCATCATGGCGCGAGCACCCCCAGCCGCTTCAGCTCGCGGTTCTGGTCCTTGAGCCCGTCGATCCGCGGGAACATGAGGTAGTTGACGTCGAGATCGACGAGG
>CBFGVE010000408.1:0-3149 GCA_965651915.1 uncultured bacterium | reverse complement strand
GCGGGGCTGGCCTTTCCCCGCGGCAGGTCGCCCAGCAGGTTGAGATCGAGTTCCGGAGGCACGAATTCGTCGAGGCCCCTCGGCGCGCCGCTGCGGGTGGGGTCGCCCGAGAGCTGGGCCTGGAAGGTTCCCGCGATGGCGCTCTTGTGCTCGTCGGGCAGGCACAGGTAGATCGAGCCTGGGACCTGGTTTCCGACCCGGGTGCCGAACGAGAGCTTCATCGCGTAGCCCTCCATGTGGAAGGACACTTCGGGGACTTCACCGTCCTCCGGCATGGATTTGACATGCAGGTGCGGGCTTCCCGGTCCGGTCGAGGGGGTGATCTCGAAGGATTTGCCTTCAAGCGATTCCCGGTCTTTAAGGAACGTGAAGATCATCACTTCGCGGTCGGCGAAAAACCCGTCGCCTTGGCGTATAGTCACCACGCTGTTCTGGATGCTGGAGTCCTGCACGGTGAAGGCCTTGCCCACGAGCTGCCCGTGGACGGGTTCGTCGGGGATCTGGGCCTGGCCGAGGTCGAGCGTCCACTCCACTGCGGCCGTGCGGCCAGCGGCGAGCAGCGATCCCAGCAGCACCATGCGGCGAACGAACAGGCCCGTCATGCGCTAAAAGTCCTCGGCGAAGGTCTGGTCAAACGCGGCGAATGCCTGGTCGAGCACCTCCGCGTCGTGCTGGATCGAGAGGAAGCTGGTTTCGAAGGCGGATGGCGGGAGATAGACGCCCCGCTTCAGCAGTCCGTGAAACATCTTCACGAAGCTGTCCCGGTCGCAAGCCATGGCGTCCTCGAAGCTCTGCACCGGCTCCCGGGTGAAGAAGAACGAGAAGAGGCTGCCCATTTGCGGGATCGAAAGCGCGATGCCGTGGCGGGCGGCCGACTGGGCGATGCGCTCGGTGAAGCCGGTGGCCAGCTCGTCGAGGCAGGAATAGGGGTGGTGGGTTTTGAGGTGGCGCAGGGTGGCGAGCCCAGCGGCGACCGAGACCGGATTGCCGCTGAGGGTGCCCGCCTGGTAGACCGGTCCGCTGGGGGCGAGCAGGTCCATGATGTCGGCCAGGCCGCCCACCGCGCCGATAGGAAGGCCTCCGCCGATGATCTTCCCTAGGCAGGTGAGGTCGGGGGTGATGCCGCAGATGCTCTGGTAGCCCCCGAAGGTCAGCCGGAAGCCAGTGATGACCTCGTCGAATACCAGCAACGCTCCGCTGGCGTAGCAGAGGGTGCGCAGCAGCTCGATGAAGCCGGGTTGCGGTATCACCAGTCCCATGTTGGCGGCGACGGGCTCCACAACGATGGCGGCGAGGTCGGCCCCGTGCTCACGGACGGCCTGGATGGTCCGCTCGCGGTCATTGTAGGGCACGACCAGGGTATTGCGGGCGAGCGACTCGGGCACGCCCGCCGAGGAGGCTGTGGCCAGGCCAGCCACGCCGCTGCCTGCCTCGACCAGGAGGCCGTCGGAGTGGCCATGGTAGTTGCCGCTAAACTTGAGGATTTTGCTTCGGCCGGTGTAGCCGCGGACCAGGCGCAGCGCAGTCATGCAGGCCTCGGTGCCCGAATTCACGAGGCGCACCCGCTCCATCGCGGGGAAGGCCTCTTTGACCAGCTCGGCCATCTCGATTTCGGCCTCGGTAGTCACCGCGAAGCTGGTGCCCTTCACCGCCGACTCGGCGATCGCCGCGACGACCTCGGCATGGGCGTGGCCGAGAATCAGGGGGCCGAACGACATGCAGAAATCGATGAGGCGGCGGCCATCCACGGTTTCGAGAATGGGTCCGCGCCCGCGGCAGGCAAAGAGGGGGTCGCCTCCTACGGATTTGAAGGCGCGCACTGGGCTGTTGACGCCGCCGGGCATGGCCTCGGTGGCTCGCTGTTTGAGGGAGGTAGTCATGCGTTTACAATAGCGTGCTGCGATTGGTTTGCGTTAGGGAAAAAGTTTAAAAAAGATTTTGACCTGACGGCTATAAAATGTCTAAGGTTGAGCAAGGTTGTTTAACGTTAATGCATGGAGACGAGCCAGAATGGAAGCATATTACACCGTAGGCGAAGCGGCCAAGAAAATTGGTGTCAGCGCGGAGACCATGCGTCGCTGGGACAGGAAAGGCAAGTTTACCGCCCATCGCCACCCGGCCAATGGCTACCGCGTCTATTCAGACAAGCAGCTTGGAATGATCGCCCGAGAGGTGGGGGTGCAGTATGTACTTGGCCAGAGGTCTTTGAGCGTGGATCCCGTGCTCCACACCGATTGGGGCAAGCTATACCAAACCGAGGCGGTGCCCTTGCTGAGGAGCATTGAAAGCGAAAGCGTGCAAGTCGTCTTTGCTGACCCTCCCTACAATATCAAGAAGGCGGAGTGGGACACCTTCGAATCCCAGCAAGTCTACGTCGATTGGTGTATGCAGTGGATCGACGAAGCGGAACGAGTGCTCCACCCTACGGGAAGCCTGTACATTTGCGGCTTTTCGGAAATTCTCGCCGATGTCAAATGGGCGGCGAGCCACCTTTTCGCTGGCTGTAAGTGGCTAGTTTGGTACTACCGCAACAAGGCTAATCTCGGCAGCGACTGGGGGCGCTCGCATGAGAGTATTCTGCACTTCCGGAAAAGTCGGAAAACGCTGTTCAATGTGGACGAAGTAAGAATTCCCTATAATGCGCACACGCTACGCTACCCCCGCCACCCGCAGGCGCTCAGCTCCCAGTACGGTAATGGAAAGGAGTACGAATGGACGCCGCATCCCGCAGGGGCCAAGCCGAAAGACGTGCTGGAAATTCCCACCTTGTCCAACAACTCCTGGGAACGCACTAGCCACCCCACCCAGAAACCTGTTGAACTCGTTAAGAAATGCATTCTGGCATCGTCCAACCCCGGCGACATGGTGGTAGATCCCTTCGGCGGATCGGGAACCACCTATGCCGTCGCCGAGGCGTTTGATCGCCCGTGGATGGGGTGCGAACCGGAAGCGGAATACTGTCAGATTATTCGGAAGCGCCTCCTTGATCGCGCACATATTGGGCGAATCCGAAATGGCGCCGACGAAAAGGCGGCCGTTGCCAGAAGGGAAAAGCTACGAAGCTAGTATGCGATGCACGTCTTCGAGCAGAAATTTGGAGAAGCTGGCGGTATGCTGGTTGTAGGGGGGATGCTGGGTCAGGGGAGGGG
>CBFGVE010000407.1:0-3166 GCA_965651915.1 uncultured bacterium | reverse complement strand
TCCTCACCAGCGAGACCCGGGGACCCTCCGCAGGCACCTTTCTCATGGGCCGTTTCATTACCCCGGCCTACGCCGAAGCCCTGAGCCGCCGCACTCAGATGCCGCTGCGCTTCGCCGCAGCCGGCTCCGAACAATCGCTTCACGCTCTCGGACTTGGTCCAGACGTACTCCACAGCGTGCAGATCCTCTCCTCCAGCGAGATTGCCGCCTACGGCCTCATCCGCGACCTCTACGGACAACCCACCCTACTGCTGAGATCCGAGATGCCCCGGAATATTTTTCTCCACGGCAAGCAGGTGTTCAACTATTCGCTGGCCTTCTTTTTCTTTGCCGCCCTGCTCTTCGCCACCCTGCTCCTCCTGCTGATGCAGCGCCTAATCTTCGCCAAGCTGAAGGCCATGGAGCGCGAACTCACCAGCGTAGGCAGCATGCAAGACCTCGGTACCCGGCTGAGCGAACAGTCCCACACCGAGCTTGGACGTCTTTCCAGCGAAATCAACCGCATGCTTCACAATCTCGAACAGTCGCACCAGCGCGAGCATCTCTATTCCGATGGCCTCAAGCACATCATCCGTATCACCGGCCGACTTATCCAGGCTCCCTCGATGGACGAATTCAACCGGGTGGCGGTCGAGGCGATTCCCCAGTCCTTCTCGATCGACCGGGCCGCGCTCTTCACTCCCACCCATGAGCGTCTCTGCGGCCTCTGCGCCACCGGGCCCGGCGGCGAGATCCTCGACCTCCAGCACTGGTCTATCCCGCTGGACCACGCGCTGTGCAGGCGCCTCGGGACCGACGACCCCCAAGGCCTGCGCTGGGCCATTCTCCCCCCGAGCGACCTCTCCTGGTTTCACCAGGTACTCGACACGCCACACCCCGCTGCGGCGGCGGCCTACCCGCTCCACAGCGCAGGCGACCCACGGAGCTGTCTCGGAATACTTTTCATCGATCAGGGGCTAAGCGGCCGCGACCTCGACCCCGTCGCGCTGGAGGTGCTCGCCGTCTATGCCTCGGTACTAGGCAATCTCGTCCGCCAGCGGCAAACCGAATGGGAGCTGGCCGACACCCAGAACCGCTTGCTCCGCGCCGAAAAGCTCCAGGCCATCGGCACCCTGGCCGGCGGCATCGCCCACGATTTCAACAACCTGCTGGGCGTCATCATCGGCAACATCGAAATGGCCGCCGATGAGGTCGGGACCAGCCACGAGGTCGCCCGGCATTCGCTCGACATGGCCACCACCGCCAGCCTGCGCGCCCGGGCCCTTGTCGACCAGATTCTCACCTTCAGCCAGCGCTCCGGCCGAGGGCGCATTCTCATGGGGCTTCACCCGCTCATCCAGGACACCCTTGCCTTGTGGCGTACAACCCTGCCTGCCACCGTGGAGATCATCTCCCGCTTCAGCGCCCTGAACGACCGCCTCCTGGCCAACCCCATCGCGCTCCAGCAGGTCCTCATGAACCTCGCGGCCAACGCTGTGGATGCCCTACCCGACCGGACCGGCACGCTACGGATCAGCACCGACAACGCCGTCCCAGCACCCGAACAGCTCGGGCGGGCTACAGGCCTGAACGAATCCTTTATCCAGCTAAGCGTCGAGGACAACGGCGTGGGCATTGCCGCCGAGCACCTCGGGCGCATCTTCGAGCCCTACTTCAGCACCAAGCAGCCCGGAAAGGGAACCGGCCTTGGCCTTTCGGTGGCGCACGGAATCATCCGGGAGCATGGGGGGTGCATCCAGGTCACCAGCACCCGCAACCAGAAGACCCGGGTCGACGTCTGGCTCCCTCTTGCCGCCCCGCTCATGGAGAAAAGAGACCTGCCTACAAATCCGCCATCCCCGTCAAGCCCCAAGGGGAGCGCTTCCCCGCGCGTCCTTCTAGTAGACGACGAGGAAGACATGCTCGCCACGATACAAGGCATGCTGCACCGCCTCGGCTTAACCGTGGACGCCTTCGCCCATCCCGCCGAGGCCGAAGCCTGCTTTCTGCAGGACCCCCAGCGCTACCAACTCGTCATCACCGACCTGATGATGCCTGGGTGCTCCGGCATTGATCTTGCCACCCGGCTCCGTTCCGCTAGTATGGAGGTCACGATCGTGCTGTGCACCGGGTTCCTAAAGTCCATAGATGCCAATCGGATTGATCAAGCCGGCATCTCGGCGACGCTCCAGAAGCCTTTGTTCAGGCACGATCTTGAGGAACTGCTCAAACACCTTCTCGGCTGGTCACCCGCCACCAAGGACAACCGCTCCGATGGCTAGCATTCTCATCATCGACGACGACGACCTCACCCAGGACTTGCTCCAGCGCAAGTTCAGGGCGCTAGGCCACCAGGTCTCCGGCGCCCGCCTGCTTGCCGAGGGGATCGATAACGCCCAGTCCCATGCCTACGACGCAGTCTACCTCGACGTCCGCATGCCCGACGGCGATGGGCTGGGAGCCATCCGCAATCTCAAGAACTCGCCCGGCAGCCCAGAAGTCATCATCATCACCGGGATTGCCAACCGCGATGATGCCGAACGCGCCATCCAGGTGGGCGCCTGGGACTACGTCGAGAAAGGCCGCAGCCTGAAAAGCTTGATCGAGCCGCTGGAGCGCGTGCTCGAACACCGCCGGCAGGGGGAAACATCCGACGAACTGAGCCGGCTGCTTCGGGAGGATATCGTCGGGTCGAGCCCCGAAATCACCCGCTGCCTTCATACGCTGGCCCAGGCCGCCGGCCGCGACGCCAACGTGCTCATCTGCGGGGAAACCGGCACCGGGAAGGAAGTGTTCGCCCGGGCCATCCACCGCAACTCCCCGAGGGCGCACGCCCCTTTCATCTCCGTCAACTGCGCCTACCTGACCGATGCCGAGGCAGAAACCATTTTGCTCGGCCACGGCGCCAGCTCCGGCGGCCATCGCGCGGCGGGCCTCCTCGCCCGCGCCGAGGGCGGCAGCCTTCTGCTCGACGAGATCAGCGGTCTCTCCGACAAAGCCCAGCGCATCCTCCTCCGCATGCTCGACGAGGATGCCCCCGCGGATGCCGCGCACCCCCGCCTGATCGGCGTCACCAACCTGCGCCTCTCCCTCCACGACCACCCCACCCATCTCCGCCGCGACTTTCTCTTTCGCCTGAGCGAGATCTCGCTCGACCTCCCCCCGCTTCGCCAGCGCTGGCAGGACA
>CBFGVE010000406.1:0-3175 GCA_965651915.1 uncultured bacterium | reverse complement strand
ACCCCTTTTTTCGAGGAGGGGGGTGTGGGTGGGGTGGTGGCGGCGGAGTGCGGCGGCGTCGCCGGGGTGGTCGCGCAGAAGGGCGAAGTCGGCGAAGTCGAAGCCGGGGCCCACGCTGCAGCCGATGAGGGTGTAGTCACCCAGGCAGCGGGCGGCCTGCCAGTGGTGGGCCGGCACAATCTGGATGGGCCGGGAGTCCTCACCGAAGGGGCCGAGAATCTTGCGCTCGACGCGGGCGAATCCCGGATGGGCAGAGAAAAGTTCCAGCGGGTCGCCTTCGTGGTGGTGCCAGATCTCGTCGGAGAGTACACGGTGCCACGCGCTCGACCCGCCTGCGGCGAGCAGGAAGTAGATCGATGTGAGGGCCGACCGGTGCGGGCGTCCGTCAAGCGGCTGCACCTCAATCGGGCTGCGGTGGATTTCGCGGTAGTAGCCGCCTTCGGGATGGGGCTGGAGGCCCAGCTCGGCAACGAGCTGGGCGGCTCGGGGATGGAGGGCGTGGGTCATGGTAGATGAGGGGGCTAATAAGCTAAGGGGTTTCTCACGCCCTTTGTCGTAAGCTTTGTCGCGAGCTTTGTCGATACTTTCAACGCGCAGTCCGTAGCGCTCGCGGTAAAGTTTGTTTATGACGGTTGAAATGTAGCCAAACGGGCAGGCTCGGTCACGCGCTTGGTCCGGCGTAGCGGTAGCCGATGCCGTGGACGGTGAGGATGGATTGCGGATGGGCCGGGTCGCGCTCCACTTTCTTGCGGAGCTGGGCGATGTGCTGGTCGAGGGTGCGCGTGGTGCCGTAGTACTCGATGCCCCATCCGGCGTTGAGCAGGGCGTCGCGGCTCAGCACTTCGCCGGGGTGGGCGTGGAACAGGTCGAGGAGGGTCAGTTCGCGGGCACTCAGGCTGTGTTCGCGGCCGTCGAGCGAGACGGTGTATTTCCGGCGGTCCACCCGTGCCGAGCCAAAGGCGTAGGCATCCGCCGCGCTGGCGGTTGTTCCTGAACCGGCGGGCCGCGTGCGGCGCAGCACCGCCTCGACCCGCGCGAGCAGCTCGTGGATGCCGAAGGGTTTGGTGACGTAGTCGTCGGCGCCGAGCTGCAGGCCCACCACCTTGTCGATTTCCTCGCCTTTGGCGGTAAGGATGATGACGGGGACCTCGCTGCCTCCGCGCCGCAGCTCGCGGCAGACGTCGTAGCCGCTTTTCTCCGGCATCATGATGTCGAGCAGGATGAGGTCGGGCGCAGGCTGCAGGCGGGCCTGTTCGAGCGCCTGGAGGCCATGGGCCGCCTCGCGGGTGGCGTAGCCCTCGCTGGCGAGGGCGTCGGCGAGCCCCCGCCGGATGTGGGGGTCGTCTTCGGCGATCAGTACAAGGGCCTTAGGCATGGGGCACCTTCCGGGGGATGTGCAGGGTGAAGAGAGCGCCGCCGCCGGGCCGCGCGCGGTAGGCGAGGTCGCCGCCGAGATCGCGCATGAGCCGGCGGCCGATGCTTAGGCCGAGGCCCGATCCAGGGTGGCGGGCGGTCAGCGAGTCGTCGACCCGGTGGAAGCTTTCGAAGATCCGCTCGGCATGGGCCGGCGGAACGCCGGGACCGCGGTCCGCCACCACGATGTGCAGGCCCTCGACATCGGCGGAAAGGGTGATGTCCAGCGGTCCGCTGCCGGCCGCGTACTTGGCGGCGTTGTCGAGCAGGTTGAGCAGGGCCTGCTCGAGGGCGTCGCGGTCGGAATCGACGACGAGGCTGGTGGCCCCGGGGACCGCGATGGCGGGCTGGAGCCCGGCCTCGCGCAGGCGCTCCTCCTGGGTGGCAACGACGTCGCGCACCAGGTTGGCAAGATCGATGGAATCGGCCCGGTAGTTCTTGCGTCCCTGCTCGAGGCGGCTGAAGTCGAGCACGTTGTTGACCAGGCGGGTAAGCCGCTGGCTCTCGGCGACGATCACGGCGAGGTAGCCGGTACGCTTCGACTCCTCGCGGATCCGGCCCTCGCGCAGCATCTCGGCGTACATGCGGATGGTGGTGAGCGGGGTTTTGAGTTCGTGGGATACGTTGGAGACGAAGCTGGTCTTGCGCGCGGCGTCGCGGTAGTGGCGGTAGCCCTGCCAGCCGAGCAGGGCGCCCCCGCTGAGAATCGCCACCAGAAAGATGCCGGTGAGCAGCGCGGCCAGCAGGACCGGGGTGTGTCCGGCGACGGAGGGCGGTGGGAGGGCAGCGCGAAGCTGCCAGTTGGGCAGCAGCGGGCTGACCGCGACCGAGACCGGTTCGACCTGCTGGCTTAGCGCCTCGTAGCTGGTGGATTGCATGACCGGGTTGCCGTGGTGGTCGAGGAGGGCGAAGGCCGTGCCTTCGGGGCTATCCTCGGCGAAGATCGTCTGGAAACGCGCAAGCACGGCCAGGGTTTCAAGCTCGACCCCGCGAACGCCGCCGTCGTCGAAGCGAATCCAGCCCAGTAGGTGGAGGTCGCGCTCCCAGAACCAGGGCAGCCATCCGGTACCGGCGGGCGTGGAGGGCAGGTCTGCTGGGGCGGTCGCTGCCAGCATGGCGGTTTGCACCGGGGCGGGGGACTCGTCTGCCTGAACAAGGGGTGCAGGTGACGCTGCGGGCTGGGGGGTGCTGCGCCCGGCCCGTGCGATTTCCTGGCGGACGTAGGAGAGTGCGCGCTGGGGGCTGGGCAGCGCGGTGGCGGCGGGTTCTTCGGTGCCTTGCTGGAAGGGCCAGGGCTGCCGTCCGCTGAACAGCGCCTCGTAGCGGCGGGCGAAGGCGGTTTCGGTGGGTGTGCTCCAGTCGGGGTCGGGCAGGAGCAGGCCGGTGTCTGGCGACCAGAGAAAGAGGTGGCGGGCGAAGGGCTGGGCTCCGAGCCACTGCCGGAGGGCCGTCGGGTCGCCGGGAAGCTGGGCGAGGGAGTCGAGCAGGGCCCCGGCGGTTTCCCGCAGCAGCAGGTCGAGACCGCCGGCCTGCACCTCGGCCCGCTCGGCCACTGCCGCGCGGGCCAGGGAGTCGAGGCGCTGTTCCTCGTGGCGAAGCCAGCGTGCCGCCATCGCCGCGATGAGCAGCGATGGCAGCACGAGCAATAGCGTGTACCAGATGAGGAAGCGTGGGCGCATAGGCTATTGCTGGTTTATAATCTGGTAGCTTTCGGCGCGGAAGGATTTTCGGCCTCGGTTGTCCAGCCCCTGGGCCTCGATCC
>CBFGVE010000405.1:0-3177 GCA_965651915.1 uncultured bacterium | reverse complement strand
CGGCATTGGAGCAGCCCGGATACGGGGGCAGTATCCCCGGAACCACTCCATCTTGCCGGACCGCCAAACGGCATCTTTATCAAAGCACCTTCGCTTTCCGCGCAGCGTCAGAGAGGATCGGTGGCCACGTTGAAGTGGGTCGAGGGCGCTGCGGGCACCGGGACAGGGAACGACAGGACGTTGGTCGTGCCCACGGGATTATCGCTGTAGTTGGTGATGGCCACCCACTGGGTATTCGTGCCCAGGGAGGTCGCGTAGTAGGGCGTGAGCGGCCAGCCGTTGGTGTTGCCCGCGGCAATCAGGCTCACCAGTCCGTTGGTGACCGAAATGCCCGCGACATCGATGATCGGCGGTTCGGGCGGCTCGGCGATCTGAATCGATTCCAGGGAGGTGCCGAGCTTGATCTCGTCGAACCAGATGGCGATCTTGCTCGATATGGGAATTGCATGCACGTCGTTGAAGCGGAAATTGTTAGGTACTCCGCTTAGCGTGAAATTGGTCACGGACATCGTAGGCACCGAGTTGGTGTCCAGATTGGGTCCGCCATTGACCCAGATGTGGAGCGCGTCGGTGCTAGGCAATTCGCCCGCCTGGTAGCGGCCCACGATATAATAGGAGAGATTGCTCCCCCCCTGGCCATAGTTGCCTCCGAAGAGGGGCACCTCTAGGGACTGGGCCGAGAGCGTAGTGTTCGCCCGCGCGTACATCAACTGGTTGGTGACGGTGATGCCGATGCCCGAGTTGCCATCGGCGTGAGCCCCCACGGCAAAGCCGAAGTTCAGCCGGCCGTTGAAGTTCGTGCGCATCGCGATCAGGAACGAGAACCAGATCTCCTCGCCGGGCACGAAATAGGGGGAGAGATCCTGGGTGTAGCGCCAGTTCGCGCCCCCGTTGTCCATGGCCTTGTTGGCCGAGCCGCCCAGCAGCGGAGGAATGCCGCCTGCTGGAGTAAAAAAGTCGAAGAACACCAACTCTTCGTAGGTCGCCGCCGAAACGGTGCTGCTCTGCCACCGATTCGTCCCCCAGCCAAATCCACCTCCCAGAAATGTATTCTGTCCAAGCCGCGCGTTGCTGAAAATTACGCCGGAGTAATGGAAACCTTCATACAGAAGCGGCTCGTCCCCGTTCGAGGATGTCGCGCCAATAACCAGAAAAACAACCAGAGCGGTTAATGTTCTGGATAGGCGTTTTAAAAGGGTCATGCAAATTCCTATGTCGTTTTTTCTTGTCATTTTAGATCCTATTATACGTTTTTTTGCGCATAATATTTGCACATTTATCCAATGTCAATCTCCGTGATGAAATTTTAACGCAGCAGGGCTGCGAGCGGGGAATATGCTTGGGAGCGGGCTATCCGCCGTCCGGGCTACAATGGGGGTAGCGGCTGGCCGCTGGGCGGCAGTCCATCCTTGGTCGGGGCCGGCGCGAACCTCGGGCAGGTGTCGGTGGCCTGGACCTCCCGTTTGTGCAGGGCGCACCACTGGGTGAAGGGGTTCACGATGTAGTGGGCGCAATGGCGGCAGAGGCGGGCCTCCCCGGGGTCAAAGACCTTGACCTCGGCCGGGCGGTCGGCCTCGCTGAACACCCGTACGGCGCGGGCCTCCTTGAATGGAACCGCCTCCTCGCTGTCGTAGCGGTGGCCGCAGGCAGCGCAGCGCAGCGATTCCCCCACCCGCTTGAAGCCCTCATAAACCGGCTCGCGCAGGAGCAGGCTGTCGCGGCCGCAGGCCTCGCACCGGATCTCCACCGACGGCTTCTTCATGGCTAGCCTTCCGGCTGGGCCTCCAGCGCCCGGCTCAAGCGCTTGCGCGCCTGGAACTCGGGAGCCTCCCGCACGCAGGTGCCGAGGATCTTGAGCGACTCCTTGAAGTAGCGGAGGCCTTCGCGGCGCAGCTCGGCCGGCAGTTCACCCACCTCGGACCAGCCGGGTGTGGCTAGGTCGGCTGGATCGATGGCCTTGGCATCCCAGTTCTGGAAGAGCCTCCCCCACTCGCTGCCGAGGATCTCGCGCACGTAGCGCTGGTGGGTGGGATACCAGAAGGTGTCGTGGTAGAGCACACTGGCGATGTAGGCCCAAGGCGCCAGAACCGTCTTCAGTGACCACTCGATCGGCTTCTTCAGCGGGCCCCAGTAGATCTTGTGCTGCATGCGGCTGGCAAAAGTCATCTTCTTGTAGGGGCCGACAAAATTCCAGCTTTCGGCGGCGGCATCCGCATCGCCGACCAGCTCGATCTCGCGGGGGTCGCCGCAGCCGAGGCCCCGCTCGTGGGCGAGGCGGATGAACTTCACGTCGCGCATCGGATCGAAGCCCATGAGCTTGGCCGACACCGCGTCGATCGCCACCTGGTCGTTGGAGGCCAGGATCACGTTCTTCACGTGGGGGACCATGCAGCGCGGGCCCGGCCCATCGCCGGCGAAGGTGCCGTCCATCACCGCGAACACGCCGCGGTGGATCTTCTTCTGGATCGTCAGCAGGTCCACCAGCGTCTCGTGGATCACCGGGTGGGTCCAGTGGCGCCGCTCGTTGAGCAGCCCGCCAAAGGCGTTCTTCATCGCCCCGGTCATGGTGGTGAACACATGGGTCTTCACGGTGGGGAGGTGGATGATGTTCTCGCCGATGAAGCGCTTGGGGATCATAAAGCCGTCGGGGTAGACCTCGTTCAGGCAGAGGAAGCGGTCGGCCAGCTCGTCGCCCACCGCGTCACGCACGTGGATCCATTCGGTGTCGGGCTCGTAGAGGTGGATGTTGCGCAGGCCGTGGGCGTCGGTGACGTTGACGTGCTTGTTCTCGCGCTCGCCGAGGCGCGCGTCGATCACCACGGTGCGGTTGTGGCAGCCATGGATCAGCTCGGGCTTGAACCCCTCGGCCTTCAGCGCCCGGATGACGCCGTCAAGCTGCCAGGGGGTGGTGGAGCTTCCGGGGTAGAAGAAATGCCAGCTAATGTTGATTTTCAGGGCGGTGTCCGCCGCCGGATCGAGGTGCTCGCGGCAGCCAGCCAGCGCGAGCAGGCGGCGGTAGTCCTCGAGCACGGTGGCAGGGCTGGTTCGAAGAATGGCAACGCGTGATTTTTGTGTCATAGGCCGCAATCTAGTGCAAGCGGTCGAGCCTGTCTAAGACAAAAGCGAAGGGAGCAAGACCTGGGCCCAGGACGAGCCCAGTCAAATGGAGTTCCCGGA
>CBFGVE010000404.1:0-3182 GCA_965651915.1 uncultured bacterium | reverse complement strand
TGCTCTGGTTCGGGGTTTTGGCCAGTCCCAGCCCGCTGGTCGCATTGGCCTGGGGGTCGAGATCGATGAGCAGCACCTTGCGTCCCAGCTCGGCCAGGCAGGCGGAAAGGTTGACGGCGGTGGTCGTCTTGCCCACGCCGCCTTTCTGGTTGCCTATCGCTACAATGCTGGGTCTCACGCGCACGCTGCCTGTCGGGGTTAGAAAGGCGGCGACTCTAACAGGGGTGGCGCGGGGAGGCAAGCGCGACCTCGCCAGAAGCGGCAATCAACGCGCCGACGGAAACGGGAGCCAACCAAGCCCCTCCGGCATACTCGGACAAGGCCCTAGGGCGCGCCGGCCAGCACCTGTAGGATGGAGGTGTGGCCCATGCGCCGGGCCAGCTCCGCCGGGGTCAGCCCCTCGCTGTTTCTGATGCCGCGGTCGGCCCCGCGCGAGAGGAGGAACCGCACCGCGTCGGGCATGTTGTTCGCGGCGGCGTAGTGGAGCCAGCCCCCGAGATTCGTGGCCTGGGCATCGACCGTGGTATCTCCGCGGTCCAGCCGGAGCCGGAGTTCACCGATCAGCTTCTTCTCCTGTTCAACCTGGGCCGCCTGGGCCTGGGCGGCGGCGAGCCGGTCGCGGGCCTGCTGCATCTTGAGCTTCTTCTCCCCGGTCGCCTCGCCCACCTGGCGCTCCGCCGGGCGACGGTCGAAATTCCGGGGCGAGGGAGTGGGCGTTCCACCGAAACGAATTGCTTTGGGAGCGCCTTTCTTGCCTTTTTTCTTCGCCAGCACCGGGGCCGACTCAACCTCCGCTACATAAATGCCGTCGAGATGGGCGGGCCGGGCGGAAGGAGGCTCCCCCGACCGGGCGGCCGGGACGGCCCAACCCACCAGGAAAAAAACGGACAGGATGACGACGGTTTGCTGCATGGATCGGCCTCTTTTGGAGGTTAAGTTCACTACTTCGCCCTCGTGCGTACCCACTATACCCTGCCGAAGTATGTATATCAAACCAGGCGGTTGTTTATACATTATTTTAGTATTGATACTATTCAACCCTCTTTTTTGCAGCATCAAGAGTCCGCCATCCCGATCCGCTAAGCACCTTCTTGCCATACCCGCTCTCACACTGCGGGTTTTGCGCGTCATTCCGCTTGCCCCAGTCGGGTTACGGCTAGAAGCGGTAGTCGAGGCGCAAAAGAGGAAGCGCCGGGTAGTCGGGGGCAAAAGTGGAGCCACCCATGACGGCCTCGGCGGCGGTTTCGCGCCGGCGCTGGTTGTAGCGCTCGGCGGCATCGACTCCCCCGTAGATGCTGCCGCTGTACCAGGTGATCTCGAAAAACGTGATCACACCGAAAGCCCCCCACTGCTCATCCCCAGCGGTATCGACCATGCCGTAGATGAACAAAGCGTTGAGAATAATGGATCGCACCCCGTTGGCGTATTCTCCGGCGTAGAAGTACCCCAGGCCTGGAACCATGCCAAGCAGCCCGCCTAGCCGGGGGCTTTTGTCGCGTCCCTCCGCATAGGCATCGAGGGCCCGGCGCTCGGAATCGGCATCGGGAAGCGCGGCGTCCAGGACGGCAAGCGCCTCGTCCACCCTGCCGCTGCGCACATGCAGGGCTGCGAGCCTGCGGCCCGCATAGCTCTTCAACGGCGAGGCGTCGCCGTGGAGGGCCAGCCCCTCGAAGAAAAAAACCGCCTCGTCGTCCAGGAAGCGCTGCTCGGCGTGGTCGGCGCGAAGCAGCCGGATCTCGTCGTCGTAGTCTTCGACGAGATCCTCGGCCCGCCCGAGAAGACGGTCGGCCACGTCGAAGCGCCCGCTCTTTCCGTAGGCGTGGGCGGCAGTCCAGTAGTAGGCGGCGGCATCACCGGGACGCTCCGACGCCAACGCGAGCCGGCGAAACTCGATGGCCGCGCCGGCGTGGTCCACCTCGCCCGCCAGCTCAACCGCCAACCGCAGGGCGGCGGGCTCCGCCGCCGGGGCGGGAACAGCAAGGCAGGCGACCAAGGCGAGCGCGGCGAGGCGGCTCAATGCACTGCGTCCAGGCGTCATTCAGAATTCCTTTGGTGGTTCCGGTCGAGCCAGAAGGTATGGTCCTCAAGCGGGTCGCCCCACATAATGCGGCGGCCGTGGGGCACGGGAATTTCGGCCCGCTCGACAATCCCGGGTTCCCGGAACAGCCGGTCTGCCAGCAGAGGGACGCCGAGCCAGCCGTGCCGCTCGCTGGCGAGACGGAAATATTCCGAGCAACTAGGACTCAGCGAACAGCGGTGGCCAATCGCGGGACGGATCTGGGTGCGGTAGAAAGAAACAACCCAACGGCCTGGCAGGGAGGAAAGCGCCGGGCGGGCCGGGTCCGGCTGCTCCGCTTCCAGATGACGTTCGGCCGCAGCCAGCAGCTCCCGCGACGCCTCCGATCCCGGATCGCCCAGCAGCGCCCGCAAGGCCTCGCGGCGGGCGTCAGCGAAAAACCCCTCCTCTAGCAGCTCGACCGCGAGACCCGGCGAACCCGCCGAGGACGGGATGGCGAAGATGGCTTGGCAAAAAAAGAGGATCCCGAAGCAAGCTTTCGGGATCCTCGGTTTGAACATGGCGTATGTTCCGATCAGGTCCGGCTCAATAGAAGGCGGAACCGTACTCGGATACCCAGTCGGCCCGGGTCTTGCCGTTGTAGCCCTCGATGCCGTCCCACACGGCAAAGACGATGCTGACGACCGGGACGATGCGCACCCACTCGCGCCAGTGGATGTCCTTGCCGCTGTTGTAGTCGGCGGCAGCGCGGGGGCCGAAGCAGCAGCCCGAGATGAAGCCCATGAAACCGCCGCGACCGGAGGCCTCGGCGGAGATGGAAAGGGAGCCCAGAGTGAGCATGGAGGCGGCGGCGATGATCATTAGTTTACGCATGGCGGAATCTCCTTGGAAGGGTTGGTAAGGATCAATAGAAGGTGGCGCCGTAGCGCTGGACCCACTCGGTACGGGTGTAGCCGGAAGCTCCGTCCACGCCGTCCCACACCGCGAACACGATGCCGACGTAGGGGATCAGGCGAAGCCACTCGCGGAAGTGGATTTCCTTGCCGTCGTTGTAGTCCATGGCGGCTCGGGGGCCGAAGCAGCACCCGGCAATGAAGCCCATGAATCCGCCGCGCCCAGGGGCTGCGGCGCTCTCGATCGTCATCGAGCCGAAGGTCAGCAGGCC
>CBFGVE010000403.1:0-3188 GCA_965651915.1 uncultured bacterium | reverse complement strand
TCTGCATTGTGGGTATGGACTACTCGCGGGAGACTATACGGTAAATGCGGCCATCGAAGGCGGTGATGTATAGCTCCCCACGATGGTCCAGGCCGAAGCTCGCGATGGGGGGGCTCTTTCCTATTTCGAGATGCTCCTCGATACGCTTCCGACGGCTGTCGTACCGAAGCAACCAGATAAGCCCTGTGCCGAAATCTCCATAGATATAGGCTCCTCTGATAGCCGGAACGTCTCTGCCACGATAGACATATCCACCGGTAATGGATATCGATTCCCGGCGTGGGTGCGCCACAATGGGGGCAACCAGTCCCGGCTTGTCAAATGGACTGCGGAAGGGTTCAAAACCCTCGCGAAGATTCCAGCCGTAGTTTCCTCCCTTCACTATTAAGTCAATCTCCTCCCACTTGTTCTGCCCCACATCGCCGGCCCAAAGCTCGTGGCTTTCCGAATCGAACGAAAAGCGCCATGCATTACGCAACCCGCAGGCCCAGATCTCGCCCCGGGCACCAGGCACTCCGGTGAAGGGGTTGTCCGGGGGAATCCGGTAGGGACTGCGCGAATCGCTTCCGCTCACGTCGATGCGGAGGATGGATCCCAGCAGGGTTTCCAAATTCTGGGCGTGACCGTGTGGGTCGCCTGCACCTCCTCCATCGCCCAGAGCGATGTATAGATATCCCTCCGCTCCAAATTCAAGCATGCCTCCATTGTGGTTGGCGTAGGGCTGGGGCACCTCCAGAATAATATGCTCGTTTTGCGGATCGGCGATGCGAGTGTCCGGGTCCACCGTAAAGCGCGAGATCACGTTGCGCCGGGGTGCTGATGCTGAATACATGACAAAAAAGTGACCCGTCGCTTGAAAATCTGGAGAGAAGGCCAGCCCCAGTAATCCCTCTTCATTTCCCCGCCTGCTAACGCGACTGGTAATATCCAGCATCCGGTCGCTGAGGATGACCTCCGGAGTATTGGGGAGGCGATGGACAACGCCCGCCTGCTCGACCACTACGAGTTCATCGGTGCCCGGATAAGGGCACAGGTACAGCGGGCGATCGAATGAAAGCCTAGGAAAAGCGTGCTCCAGTGCTATCAGCGGTCTACGCTCGGCGGAATCCGCCGAGATGCCTGCATGTAACAGGCTAATCGTCAAGAAGATAGCCGACGCCGTGCGCCAAGGGGTGATACAGATCATAGGCAGAAGGTATCGTGAGTCGCCCAATATGCAAGCCCAGGGGCTGAACATAAAAAGATTGAGGCACCCGCCGCGCTGCTATAGCATTGGCCGCTCAATTTAACTTCCTTATCAAGGAGCCCTACGTGGAACGTATCTACAAGAAGCGATTGGTACCTGTTGCCCGTGTTGACAACGAGCAGGATGGACTCAAGCTCGCCGAAGCCATTCATCAGGGGGGCCTGGACATCCTCGAAATTACCCTCCGCACCGAGGCGGCATTCGACGCCCTGAAAGCGGTGCGCAAGGCCTTCCCCAAGATGCTTCTAGGAGCCGGAACGATCATCCGCCCCGACCAGGTCGACAAGGCAGTGGATCTGGGGCTTGATTTCGGCGTGGCACCCGGCCTGAACCCGCGTGTCGTGTCACGCGCCATCGAACAGAATCTCCCCTTCGTTCCCGGCATCGTCTCGGCCACCGACATAGAAATCGCCTTGGAGCTGGGCTGCAAGCTGCTCAAGTTCTTTCCCGCCGAGCCTGCCGGAGGAGTTGCGTTGCTTAAGGCTATCGCGGCGCCCTATGCGCACACCGGCGTGAAGTTCATTCCGCTTGGCGGCCTCAACCCACTGAATATGAAAAAATATTTATTCCTTTCCTCGGTGGCCGCCATCGGGGGCTCCTGGCTAGCCGATGTGCAGCAGATGGCTTCGGGGAACTGGGGAGCTATTTCGGCCAGCACCTCCGAAGCGCTCGCCCTCATTGAACAGGGCTAATTCCCATAGTAATGGAGCAACCAATGGTCAACGATCCCTTTAACCGATACTACCACGACCAGTACCGCAACAATTCCGCGATCAACACCCATGGCGTCCATATGGACACCATGGAGGTGTTCCTCGCCACCGAGCCCACCAGCAGCCAAAGGGTCCAGCTAGATTCGGCACTCCGCGATTGGGCCGGGCAACGCTTGGTCTCGCTTTCGTGGTCGCGGCCGACCCTCCCGGTCCTGGAACTCAAGGCGGGCTACTTCAATCCAGCTTCCCTTGGGTCGGAACTGACCCGTCTAGGCATCGAAGCCTCCGAACTTAGGGGCTACTTCGCCGCACGGCTCGACGAGCATGTTAACCCCGCCGCAGGGAAGCACCGCTTCTAGCGAACTTGCGCGCCGCCATGCCCCCCCCGATCACTGCCCATCCAAGCCGGGAAGCCGCCGCCCAGCGGCCCTTCCACATCATGACCAAGCCGGTGGGGCCGATCTGCAACCTCGACTGCAAATACTGCTTCTATCTGGAGAAGGAGGTTCTCTTCCCGACCAGCGAACGCTTCCGTATGAGCGACGAGGTGCTGGAGCAGTACATCAAGGAATACATCGCGAGCCAGCCTACCCAGGAAGTCAATTTTGCCTGGCAGGGAGGCGAACCCACTCTTCTTGGCGTCGAATATTTCGCACGCATCGTCGAGTTGCAGAAGAAGCATGCCAAAGGTAAAACTATCGCCAACGCGATTCAAACCAACGGTACACTGCTCAACGATGCATGGGGCGAACTGCTGGGCAAGAATGGGTTCCTCGTGGGGCTAAGCATCGATGGACCCGCCGAATTGCATGATCGCTACCGCGTTGATAAGCGTGGACAGCCCAGTTTCGACCGCGTCATGCAGGGGGTCGGCATGCTCAAGAAGCACGGTGTGGAGTTCAACACCCTCACCGTGGTTAACCGAGCCAATGCCAAAGAGCCGTTGAAGATATACAACTTCCTGAAGGAAGTAGGCTCCGGATTCATGCAGTTCATTCCGCTCGTCGAGCGAAGAGCGGACAGCGAAGCGGCCGGCATGGGGCTTGATCTCGCGGTCCCCCCTCTTCCCGGCCAGGCGTCCTCGCGGTCGCCGGTGACCGACTGGAGCGTTGACGCCCACGACTACGGAACCTTTCTCACCACAATATTCGATACCTGGGTTGCCTCGGATGTCGGCAAGGTCTTCGTACAGATTTTCGATGTGTCTCTAGGCAACTGGATGGGCATGG
>CBFGVE010000402.1:0-3191 GCA_965651915.1 uncultured bacterium | reverse complement strand
CGTCGCGTCGGCGATGTCCTCCTGCAGGGAGAGCGCTTTGGCCCGGCAGCAGGTCCACGGGCGGAGGGCGCGGCGCAGGTCCACGATGTAGCCGTTGGCGTCGAGGAAAAGCACGTCGATGGGATAGAAGACGAAGGCCATGTGGAGCGCGACCCTCTGCGGGCGGGCGAAGCTGAACACCAGGGCCCGGTTGCGCGGACGGGTGAACATCAGTCCCCGGGTCGCCTGCCAGGTGGTGCAGTGGACCACCTCGGCGGCGAGCGAGGACAGCGGCACCGAGCGCCAGTCTTGAGGAGGGGGGGACATGGCAGGCATCCTACCGCAGCCCCATCCGAACAATCCAGATAACAAGGAGGAAAAGCAGGCGTCACCTCTTCTTCCAATGCATGGAGTTTTGGGGTTTAGATTTCTCCAACCCTTGGACAGGATGCAGCAGGCGCCGGATCGAGCTGCCAGGGCACGGTTGACCCGGCATGAGCCCGCTGCTAGGCTGCGCCCATGAATATCCTGATGGGGATCGGCAATGCGCATGGTCTGGACGATGGAGTGGGCTGTCTCGTGGCCCGCTCGCTTGCCTTCGCGGGGTGGAAAGCGCTGGACTGCGCGACGGCTCCGGAAAACTTTACCGGCGTCGTCCGCCGGGAGCGTCCGGAACTGCTGGTCCTCGTCGACGCGGCCGACATGGGGCTTCCCGCCGGCTCGCTCCGCCGGATCAGCCGCGACCAGATCCAGGACGTGGGTGTGGGCACCCACATGCTGCCGCTCTACCACCTCATCGACTATCTCCGGCCAAGCTGCGGCGACATCGTGTTTGTCGGCATCCAGCCGCTGCTGCGCGGGGTGGGGGAGGAAATCAGCAACCCCGTCCGCGCTGCGGCAGAGCGGTTACTAGGGCTGATTCAGCACGGAATCCTGAACGAAATTCCGCTATACACGCCATCCTGCCGCGGGTAACTTCATTCCGATATTGAAATTTACACTTATGAAGTGGTAATTATTATATTCATCCAATTTATGTCCTATTTATTAGGTTTAAAGTAATGGCAATAAACAATTGCAAATTATTTAAAACACCGCATTCAGCCGAATATTTCCGCTCTACTGGCGGCGTTTCCCGGAGGGAGCGGCAGTGGGGTTTCAGGGGGGGGCGCGCTGCGGGAGGGGGCATTGGCAGTCCGCAAGGCGCAGGGCTTCACGCTGGTGGAGCTTTTAGTGGTCATCGCGATCATCGCGGTTCTCATCGCGTTGCTTTTTCCCGCGCTTGGCCGGGCCCAGGAGCAGGCCCGCCGGACGGCCTGCCTGTCCCAGCTCCGCCAGATCGGCATGGCCCACCGGGTCCTCGCCCAGGACAACAACGGAGAGCTTGCGCCGGGTGCCCCGAATCCCTACGACCAGGGCGTTTTCGCGCTGTTCGTGCTCCCCTCCCGCACCTGGATCGGGAATGGCTTGCTCTATCAGAATGGGTATCTGGGTGGTGACGGGCGCATCTTCTACTGTCCCACCTGGGAGCGCAGCTCGCCGTACTACACCTACTCGGACGAGTCCCGGGGCTGGTCGGCCTATCTCGCGGGCGCCAACCCCACCAACGCGATTTCCCATGGCTACCACTACCGCACGACCAACGATGTCACCCGCAGGCGCTTCACGCTCCAGGATTCTAGCCGCTTCGCCTTTCTCTCCGACGCGTTTGGACAGCGCAACGGCACGCTGCCCGGTGTGCACTACGCCCATCAGACCGGGTACAACGTCATCTACCTCGATGGCAGCGGCCAGTGGTACAGCGACCGCAGCTATACCCTGGCGGGGATGATCCCGCCGAATTCCAATCCCAAGGACTGGGCGAACCAGAACCGCGTCTGGAACGAGCTGGACCGGTAGGCCCGGCACGCCCAGAAACTTCCGAGGGCATTACAGGCTGCGGGGTTGTGTGGCGGTATACGGCCTGGCCATCTGGGGAACCTACTTCCTTCGCTCTAAACGGGTGAAGGCCACCTTCACCCGCTAGTGGTCCCCCGGCTTGCCGCTGCGGGCTGGGACGCGTATAGTGGCGGGCCATGCACCCATCCCCCTTCCAGCTCAAGGCCGAGTTCGCGCCCACCGGCGACCAGCCGGCCGCCATCGAGGCGCTATGCCGCGGCCTCGGGGAGGGTAGACATGGGCAGATCCTTGAAGGCGTCACCGGCTCGGGAAAAACCTTCACCATCGCCAACGTGATCGCCCGGCACGGACGGCCCGCCCTGGTGATCTCCCACAACAAGACCCTCGCCGCTCAGCTCTATGCCGAGCTGAAGGCCTTCTTCCCCGACAACGCGGTCGAGTATTTCATCAGCTACTACGACTACTACCAGCCCGAGGCCTACATCCCCCAGACCGATACCTTCATCGAGAAGGATTCCTCGATCAACGAGGAGATTGAGCGGCTACGCCTCGCGGCGACGAACTCGCTGCTCAACCGCGACGACGTGATCATCGTGGCCTCGGTCTCCTGCATCTACGGCCTCGGCTCGCCCGAGGACTACCAGCAGATGACGGTGACGGTGGAGCAGGGGGGGGTGATCGACCGCGAGGAGCTGCTGAAGCGGCTGGTGGACATCCAGTACACCCGGAACGACTACGAGCACCTTCCCGGGACCTTCCGGGTGAAGGGCGACACCCTCGATATCTATCCCTCCTATTCGCGGCAGGCGGTGCGGGTGGACTTTTTCGGCGACGAGATCGAGCGGGTGCGGGTGATCGAGCCGCTCACCGGCGAAGCGCTCTCCGAGCACCGCCGCCTTACCATCTCGCCCGCGAAGCACTTCGTCATGCCCTACAGCAAGATCGAGGCGGCGATGGTCGCGATCGAGCAGGAGCTGGAGGCTCAGGTGCGCTATTTCGAGTCCCAGAACAAGCTGCTCGAAGCCCAGCGCATCCGCATGCGCACCAAGTACGACCTGGAGATGATGCGCGAGATGGGCTACTGCCCCGGCATTGAGAACTACTCTCGCCATCTCGCCGGTCGCGCCGAGGGGGAGCGGCCCGCCTGCCTCATCGATTATTTCCGCGGCGAGTTTCTGACCATTGTCGATGAGTCCCACGTGACGCTCTCGCAGATCCGGGGCATGCACAATGGCGACCGCTCGCGCAAGCTGGTGCTGGTCGAGCATGGCTTCCGGCTGCCCTCGGCGCTAGACAACCGCCCGCTCAATTTC
>CBFGVE010000401.1:0-3212 GCA_965651915.1 uncultured bacterium | reverse complement strand
TGAGGCGGGCGTTGCTCAGGCGCGAAGAAGCGGATCTGGATCGGGCCAATTTTTCCCCATGATGCTCCTTGCGGGCTCGATAGAAACCGGCCTGATCAGAGGGGTTGGGGGGGCCAGGTGCATGCATTGCCACCCTCAAAGATCGTCATTCCCGCCAGGTTTGCGGTAGGTTGTGGAGACGATGTAGTCAGATTCGTCGCGGAGCACCTCGATCGCACGGAAACCCATAGCCTCCAGGACCGGGCGGTAATCATAAATGGCGTGCAACGGGTGGTCGGCCCAGGCATGGTGGATCCAGGTTAGCGCAGGCCGGAAAATCGATTGCATCACGCGGGTGAGAAGCTTCTCGCCGCGCGCCTCGTCGGCAATGCAGAGCAGACCCCCTGGGATGGTCTGGTTCGCCAAGTGACCCAAAACGAGTTGGCAATCGGACCAGGAAAAGGTGTTGAGGAAGAAGTTAGCCATCACAATGTCGAATGGCTGTGCCGGTTTGTATCGCATTATGTCGGAGCAGACGAATTCTATATCCTGCTCCACTCCGGCGGCACGAATGCTGGCCCTGGCCGCCTCAAGCATACGCGGTGAGATGTCTAGGGCAGTGACATTGGCTTTGGAGCGCGCCAGGTCCACGTTGAAGCCGATCGAGCCGCATCCCACTGTCAGTACGCGCGGTTCGCCTTGCAGGTATTTCAAGAAACGGCGCTGGGAGCGGGTATTCCCGCCCATAGAGATGAGGCGTGTAATGGTCTCGTAGACCGGAGCCATGCGGTCGTATTGTGCCGATTTGACAGTGGGTGCTTCAGTCCCGGTACTAGCGGTCGTGCTCATAGTTCTCCTCTCCGGTAGTCTTCACGCCCTCATGGGCTATTCCCTGACTCTTCAAGGTTCCTTCGATCTCCGTGACAATTTCGTCACGGAAACAGCGTGTTCGAGGCAAGGCCGTTGAGGGGAAGAGTGTTCGCCCAAATGTCTTCAGCAGCATGCGCATCGGAGTAGAGGGTGCGTCGAGTGCGAGGTACAACCTCTCAAACACGGCCCCTGCGTAGGCCTTGGCTTCATAGCTGGTTTGCCCCAGCTTAACCAGTGATTTCCCTCGCTTTTCCGCCTCTTCTTGGATGCGATAGATGCAGTTAAAGTATATGTCCCCAGCGTCCTGGCGCGTAGAGTCGATCCCTAAATACATAGGCACAATTGCATCCTTTTCCTCCACGATCAACTCGAAGCAGACGATGTCACCGGATGGAGCGCGTCCGAAGAGGCAGAACACCGCTCCCCCTATCCGATCTGCGACCGCACGGAAGAAGCCAGCGTTTAGCCGTTCAAACTTGTTGCTGCTGCGCGCTAGCACCTGCAAGTACAACCTCTCCATGATTTCGGCATTCTGCGCAAAGTCTTCGCATACCTCCCAAGTGAAGCCGCTTTCGAGGAATTTCCTGCGGCTAGCGTTTATCCGGGTGCGATATTTCTTGCGAAAGGCGGTGGGGAAGGGCTGACCCGCAGGCGAGGCGAGCAGGTAGGAATTGGGGAGGGATTCGACGAGGAAGAAATCCCTAGCCAACGCGGAAGCGAAGCGGGACTTCTGGTCGGCTGGAATTTCCTTGACGATGGTGATCAGGCATTTTTCCGCGCGCGATCGGAGTTTGATGGCGCGGATCGCCTCGGCTTCAATGGACCCCGGGGGGACACCCCAGAGGTGATCGCATATAGCTATCGGTGTCCCGGCGAAGAAGATCCGTTTTGAGAGTAAGGTTGGGAACTTCCGCTTGACAGCCATCATTGTTGTGCGGAAGAACTCAGTCGCCAGAACGTCGAGATCGATGGTGTAGGTAAAACAGGGAACGATTCCGCGTATGGCGTCAGCTTCCTCCAGGACCAGGTACCGCATGGCTATCCCTTCCAGTTCGGACTCCTCCACAGCCCGGTGTAGCGCATGCGACTTCAGCTGAGAGCCGCCGAAAACCCTGTCCCAGGTGGGAGGATCGATGTCGGCAATCGAAGTATGCCAATGCACCTGCGGAATCGAAGGCGGTATGGCGGGTGCGGGCTCCAGGCTAGGAATTTCCGCAAACCGGACCGTCATATGATGCCCATACCACGCGCAGAGGATTCAACTGCTTCGAGGGCGAAGTCCAAATCGGCCCTTTTCAGTCCCGCAGTGAGGCTAAAGCGTACTCGCGCCAACCGCTTGGGAACGGCCGGATATTGGACCGGATTCGCGTACACGCGACGCATGTGCAACTCCCTGCACAGATGCTTCACTCGGTTGTCGTTCCCCAGCACGAGGGGCAATACGGCGGTTTCGGAATTGCCCAGGTCGAAGCCCAACCGCAGCAATTCTCCCCGGAAGTACCGGATATTCTCCCAGAGCTTTTGTCGAAGCCAGGGCTCGTCTTCCACGACCTTCAGCGCCTCCAACAGGCCACCTGTGGTAGAGGGTGTAGGTGCTGTTGAAAAGATGTATGGCCGGCACAGGAAATGAAGGTAGTTCACCATTTCGCGTGAACCCGCGACGAAACCGCCAACAGCGCCCAGCCCTTTGCTGAAGGTGCCTGCCACGAAATCGATCTTCCCCTCCAATCCGAAGTGCTGGGGAGTGCCACGTCCAGTGGCCCCAATGACCCCGGTAGCATGAGCCTCGTCGATCATGACTAAGGCTCCGTACCGTTTGGCGATCTCGGCAATCTTGTCCAATGGGGCGATATCTCCATCCATGGAATAGACTCCGTCGACCACTACCAGCTTGTTAACAAACTTACCCTCGCATCGACGGAGGATCTTTTCCAGTGAATCCATATTGTTGTGGAGGAAGAACAAGTGGTTGGTGTTTCGGCAACCGTCTACCAGGCTGGCATGAGCGAACATGTCGAGAATGGCAATGTCCTGCTTTCGGAGGATGGTGGACAAGAAACCATAATTCGATCCGAATCCGCTCGTGAAGAGGATGCTGTCTTCGCAGCCCTTGAAGCGCGCAATGGCCAATTCCAGCTCGCGGTGCAATACCGAGGTCCCTCCTAAGAGCGGGACGCTGCCTGCACCAGTGCCGTATTCTTCCAGTGCAGCCCGAGCTGCGGCTAGCACGCGCGGATGCTTAGTTAGGTTCAAATAGTCGTTTGAAGCCAAGTTCACCATATCCACGGACTCGCCGGTGTATTGGTCTTTCACGCGCATGACAGGGGCGGATCCTGAGAGTGACTGGCGTCGGTATTGGAAGA
>CBFGVE010000400.1:0-3224 GCA_965651915.1 uncultured bacterium | reverse complement strand
ATTATCGACCGCATCGACTTCAACGCTACTACTCATGGCCAGCGCGACCTTGATGACAACCGCCTCTCCAACCTCATCGAGGCCATCAGCACCAAGCGCCTCGGACTCGAAGATGTAGAGGCCGACATCATCGGTAAGAGTTACGAATACCTCATCCGTAAGTTCGCGGAGGGCGGCGGCCAGAGTGCGGGGGAATTCTACACCCCGCCCGAGGTTGGTACCATCATGTCCAGCGTCCTCCAACCCCAGCCCGGCATGACGGTTTACGACCCCACCTGCGGCTCGGGTGGTCTCCTCGTGAAATGTGAAATCGCCATGGAGCAAGCTGCCGAGGGTAGAAAACCTGCCCCGCTGAAGCTCTTCGGTCAGGAGTACACTCCCGAGACATGGGCGATGGCCAACATGAACATGATCATCCACGACATGGAGGGCCAGATCGAGATCGGTGATACCTTCAAGAATCCGAAATTTCGCAACAAACAGGGCAAGCTTCGCACTTTTGATCGTGTTGTCGCCAATCCGATGTGGAACCAAGACTGGTTCACCGAGGCCGACTACGATGCTGACGAATTCGGCCGTTTCCCTTCCGGGGCGGGCTTTCCCGGCAAATCTTCAGCTGACTGGGGTTGGGTTCAGCACATGCACGCTAGCCTCAACGACCAAGGCCGCGCTGCCATCGTTCTCGATACCGGGGCCGCCTCGCGTGGTTCTGGCAATGCTGGCACCAACAAAGAAAAGACCGTTCGCCAGTGGTTTGTGGAGAACGACCTGGTTGAAAGCGTGCTCTACCTACCTGAAAACCTCTTCTACAACACCACCGCTCCCGGCATCGTGCTGTTCCTGAACAAAGCCAAGCCGAAGGCTCGACAGGGAAAGGTATTCCTCGTCAACGCAAGCAAGGTCTTCGAGAAGGGCGACCCCAAGAATTTTATTCCCGACGCTGGTATTCAGCGCATCGCAGATACGCTAATCGGCTGGAAGGTTGAGGAAAAACTCAGCCGCATCGTCGATCATGCCGAGCTGAAGAAAAACGACTACAATATCTCCCCCAGCCGATACATCCACACCAGCGACGCGGAGACCTACCGGCCCATCGCAGAGATCGTCGAAGAACTGAAGGTCATCGAAGAGGAAGCTCGTGAAACTGACCGCGCCCTCCGTGACATCCTCAAGAAGATTGGAATCGGATCATGAGAACACCCGCCCATAGATTCGAACTGGCCGACCTGTCCGCCGTAGCCTCGGCGAAGGTGGAGGCACGGGAGACGGATCGAGTTCTACAGCAGATTCTCAAACAACTCGGAGTCGGTGCATGAAAAAGAAAACCGGCAAGCAGGAAACTTCCATCAACCGCTCCTCTGCTGCGGAATACCTCACCTTTATTTCCGCCAAGGGCGAGGGGGGCGTCGAGGTCGTCTATGCCGATGAGGACGTCTGGCTCACCCAAAAGATGATGGGTGTGCTCTACGACGTAAAGACCCACACCATCAACTACCACCTGAAGAAGATCTTTGCCGACAACGAACTCCGGGAGGATTCAGTTATTCGAAAATTTCGAATAACTGCCGCCGATAGTAAAACCTACCAGACGAGCCACTACAGCCTATCCGCCACCATCGCCGTCGGCTACAAGGTCAACTCCGAGCGGGCCGTCCAATTCCGCAAGTGGGCGACTACCGTGGTAAAGGAATACACCGTCAAGGGCTTCGCGATGGACGACGAACGCCTCAAACAAGGCGGCACCGTCCTGACCCAGCAGTATTTCGAGGAACAACTTCAGCGCGTCCGCGAGATTCGCCTCAGCGAGCGCAAGTTCTACCAGAAGATCACCGACATCTACGCCACCGCTATCGACTATGATCGCAGTGCCACCGCCACCCAGCGCTTCTTCGCCATGGTGCAAAACAAGCTCCATTGGGCTATCCATGGCCACACTGCTTCCGAGGTCATTGTCGACCGCGCCGATGCGGACAAAGAGCACATGGGCCTCACCACCTGGAAAGATGCCCCCCATGGAAAAATTCAGAAATTCGACGTCAGCATTGCGAAGAACTACCTGACCGAGCCCGAGATGTCCCAGCTTTCCCGCCTCGTCAACGCATACCTCGATGTCGCCGAGGACATGGCCCAGCGCCAGATCCCTATGACCATGCAAGACTGGGAAACCCGCCTCAATCGCTTCATCGAAGCTACCGACCGCGAAATTCTCCAGGACGCCGGCAAAGTCACCGCCGAAATCGCCAAAGCCCACGCCGAATCCGAATTCGAAAAATACCGCATCGTCCAGGATCGCCTCTACGTCTCGGACTTTGATGCCGAAGTGCTCGGAACTGATAAGGCCAACGGGGATCATAGGAGCGAGAAAACCAGCGAGGCCGATGCCGAGAATTTGAAAGTAATTGAAAAGTTGGAGAAGGATTTGAAACGGAAGGGAGGGAAGAAGAAGTGAGCGACTGGCAGAAATCCACAGTTGGCGATATTGCCACCGGATTCCTCAGCGGTGGAACGCCAACCACAGCGAGATCAGATTACTGGCAAGGCCAGATTCCTTGGATTACCAGTAAATGGCTCGGAGATAAACTTGAACTGACATCAGGAGAGAAATTCGTCTCTGAAGAAGCGGTCAGAAAGACCTCCACAAAGATCGTCCCGAAACACAGCATCATCTTCGCGACACGCGTTGGTGTCGGCAAAGTCGGCATTAATCGGATTGACCTCGCCATCAATCAGGACCTCGCAGGCATCCTGATAGACAACGAAAAGCATGACATCAAGTTTCTCGCGTATCAATTGGGCGTCGACTCGATTCAGCAATATGTCGCGATGAATAAACGCGGCGCGACAATCAAAGGGATCACGCGGGATTGCCTTGAACAGATTCGACTCAACCTTCCCCCACTCCACGAGCAGAAGAAGATTGCGCACATCCTTTCGACTGTGCAGCGGGCAATCGAAGCGCAAGAGCGGATCATCCAGACCACCACCGAGCTGAAAAAGGCCCTTATGCACAAGCTCTTCACCGAAGGGCTGCGCTGCGAACCCCAAAAACAAACCGAAATCGGCCCCGTCCCCGAGAGTTGGAATGTGGTGCCACTTAGTGATTGCGCCATCGTCCAGACTGGCATCGCCAAAGGACGGAAGGTCGATCCGGAAGATGCCATCGAGCTGCCCTACCTCCGAGTTGCGAATGTCCAAGATGGCTACCTCGACTTAACTGAAATGAA
>CBFGVE010000399.1:0-3225 GCA_965651915.1 uncultured bacterium | reverse complement strand
TGTTCGATATCGAACCGGGGCCTCGGCCCGTAGAGATCGCCCGGCGAAATCGCCCGATTTGCATCCTCCACGAACTGCTCCGCAAACGCCTCCAGCCGATCATCGCTCAGTTTCAGCCCCGCCGCCATGTCGTGACCGCCGAAGCTCAGCAGGTGCCCGGCGCACCGCCCGAGCGCCGCGTGCAGACTGAACCCCTCCACCGATCGGCCCGAGCCGTGGCACTCTCCATCGCGCCGCTGCATCAGGATCGTCGGGCGAAAATAGCGGGAAACCAGCCGCGAACACACAATGCCCACCACGCCAAGGTGCCAATCCTCGTGGGCCAGCACAATCGCCTCGGTGGAGCGGGCCGAGTTGTTGGTCGTTTTAGCCAGGTAGGACAGGGTGGTGGCCACCCCACCCGCAGCGACGCCGAAAATGGCGATCGCGACCATCACCTCAATGTAGCTGAATCCGGACTGTGGACTGCTTCGCATTTTCATCGCTGGCCTCATGGGGTTTGGAAGTCCACTTCCCCGCTGGGGAAAATATAGATGTAGCGCCCGCCCGCGCCCTGCACATTCACAAACGCATACCAGTAGTAGAACCCGCCGGGATCAAACGTGCCTTTGGGCTGGAAGGTGCCGGTGTAGTTCAAGCCGGTCAGGGTTAGCCCCCGGACGTCGGCCATCGACTTGCTCACCAGCTCACCCTCGTCCACCTGTCCGTCCCGGTCCTTGTCCGTCCAAATCGTGTAGGTGCGCGTGCTGGGCAACACCCGCACCTGCACCCGGGTATTGAAGCTGATCGCCTGCATGCGGGCCATCCGCAGGTCGCTGTACAGCTCGCTCACCGCCTTCTCGAGCCGGAGCCTCGGCATCCGCCCCACGATTTCGGGCACGGTAAGCACTGCCACCAACCCCAGAATAGAAATGGCGATCATCATCTCGACCAGGCTGAAACCCGGCCTGCGACGCCCACCCCGCTGAACAAAATACTTCATGGATGTTTCTCTCCCCGGGAAGGCACCGTCCCGGACGTGAGTTAAAGAGCAGGTCAAGTGCCAGCAAATCCTTCCCCGGTTCAGTTCCCCCGAATCTCCCAACAACCACGGCCCTCGACCAGTGAACAGTGTACCCGCAGCCTCTCGGATTTTCAAGTATGAGAAAAAATCGGAGCCCGGGATCGCGACCGTCCGGGCTCTCCGCTTGACGGCGGGGAGGCGATTCGCCAATGTGAGCTCGATTTTCCGCCGAACCAGGAGCCTCCATGACCACCGCCCTCACCCATAGCCAGTGCCCCACCCTCAAACTCCTCGCCCGCGGCAAGGTGCGCGACGTTTACGAGGCGGACGCCGACCACCTGCTTTTCGTCGCCACCGACCGCATCAGCGCGTTCGACGTGGTCATGAAGAACGGCATTCCCGGCAAGGGCAAGATCCTCACCCAGCTCAGCCTGTTCTGGTTCGATCTCCTCAAGGACCTTGGCCCCTGTCACCTGGTCACGGCAAAGATCGGAGACATGCCCGCCGCCGTGCAGCCGTACCGCGACCAGCTCGAGGGTCGAAGCATGCTGGTCCGTAAACTGAAGATCCTCCCAGTGGAGGCCATTGTCCGAGGCTACCTCGCCGGCTCGGGCTGGAAGGAATACCGGCAGGCCGGCACCGTCTGCGGCATTCCGCTACCTGCTGGCCTAGCCGAGAGCTCCCGGCTCCCCCACCCCCGCGACACCCCCAGCACCACGGCCGCCCTCGGCACCCACGACGAGAACATCCACCCCGACGTGGCGCAACAGCTCATGGGCGCCGACCTCGCCAGGAAGGTGGAGGCCTTCGCCATCGCCCTCTACCAGCGGGCAGCCGACTATGCGGCCCAGCGGGGCATCCTGATTGCCGACACCAAATTCGAGTTCGGCACCGATCCCTCGGGCCAGGTGATGCTCGCCGACGAGGCGCTCACCCCCGACTCCTCCCGCTTCTGGCCAACAGACCGCTACGCGACCGGACGGGGACAGGACAGCTTCGACAAGCAGTACATCCGCGACTACCTCGAATCCACCGCGTTCGACAAGACCCATCCGGTGGAACTACCGGAGGACGTGCTGGGCCGGACCCAGGAAAAATACATGGAGGCTTTCCGCCTGCTCACCGGCTGCGAGCCGGTTCTTTAGTCGGGCCCCAAACACGCGAGAGGCGTCGACGAAGATTGGAACACGAAGTAACGCGGCCTTCACTCCTCTCTGCCAAACTCGCCCCAGCACCGCCCGAAACCGCCCCCATCCGGCGCGGACCTGTAGCGCTACTGCCTCAGCTCCTTCAGCGACACCAGCTCGAGGGTGTAGGACTTGTACTCGTTGAGCAGGTCGACGTCGATGTAGTAGGTGTTGTTCGGTCGCAGAACAATGCTCCGGCCCCACGCCGCCCCATAGGTGTCGTTGTTCGGCTGGAGGGTAACCTGGGCATAGGGGGCGTAAATCCAGACCAAAAGATGGGAATTTCCTGGCTGGTTCGGCTGAATGCGCAGCTCATCATCAGCCCGCGAAAAAATGCGGAGCACCGGGCGAGATCCCTGCGAAACGATCTCGCCCTGAGGCATCACGATCATGGGCCCGTCGAGCCAGAAGTATACCGGGTCATCCGGCGTGCCGTTGATGATCAGCGTGCCCTTGATATCTATGTCGGTGAGATAGTAGTCCCCAGAAGGAACGGAGACCACGTCATTGTTGCCCAGCGAGAGCCGGTTGTTCGAAATTTTCGACACCTGTGCGTTGTCGTTGTTGGCCCCAACGCTATAGAAGGAAAGATACTCGGCGTAGCTTCCCCCCCGGATGCCCAGAGGGTCGGGCTCGACCCGCTCGCCCAACGCCTCGTAGGTGTATCCGGATGGTGGGGAGGGCGGGTTGCCAGCCTCGTCCAGACCGCCAAAAACCGTGCCGTCGATGGTGGCATTCCCGCCGGGCATGGCGAAGCCCTCGTTGGATCCGACCCCCGCCTCCCCCGTAGACATTGAAGGCGTGAGCGGAATGGCGTGAATGCTGGAGCGGTAGCTGTAAACTTCAGCGTTTGGCTGCGCATTGAAGAGTTTATCGCCAAACAGGCCAATTTCGCCCAACAGGTTGCGCCGCTTGAACACGGCCTCCATCTCCACCTGCGAATCCATTTCCCGCCCCCGGACCGCAAACATCAGCGCCTCTCCATCGGCCAGTAAGGTGATGTTGGTGACAGGGTCCACATCGTATCCCGGCGGC
>CBFGVE010000398.1:0-3238 GCA_965651915.1 uncultured bacterium | reverse complement strand
CAGCGCGCGGATCGAATCCTCCCCGATGCCATTCGAGCTTTTGAAGGCGAGAAGGCCTTGGAGGTCCGCAATCCCGGAGCAACCCGGCCTTGGCAGCATGTCCTAGAACCTTTGTCGGGCTACCTAGCCCTCGGAGCGAAGTTGCTCGCTGAGCCAAGCGAACCCCGGTGGCAGTCCGCCTGGAATTTCGGTCCGTTTCCGGATGGGGCGTGCTCGGTGGGTGAATTGGTGGACCTAGCCTGTGCGGTGTGGGGTTCGGGTGCTGGGTGGGAAGGCAGGAGGCGGGACAACGATCCGCACGAGGCGAATTTCCTTCGACTGAGTGTGGATAAAGCCAATGCCCAATTGCAGTGGAAACCGGTCTGGCCAATAGTCGAAACCGTTCGCAGGACGATCCAAGGCTATCGTTCCATGGCCCAGCGCCAGGGAGATGGCAAAGCCGTTCGGTCGTGGATGGTCGAGGAAATTGGCGACTATACGAATGATGCCATGAAAAAGGGGTGTGGTTGGGCTAGCGCTGCACCGCATTCGTAATGAGCTCCTATGAACCCTAAGACCATCAACCTTTTAGTGCCTAACATAAGCCTCCCGACCGTTGGGGCGGCCTTGCGCATCGCCCGCATGCTGGAGAGCCGCTACAGGGTGAGCATAGTTGGGCCGGATATGGGCCATGGCATTTGCCCGATGTACCGGGGTTCGTTCGATTTTGTAAGCGTTTCAACCCCACGTCTGTATCGTCTGCCCGACTTCTGGTGGGAGCGTAGAAAATTAGTGGACGCGTTGGACGGAGATCTAATCATCTCGCTCAAGGCCTTCGCCAGCTCGCTGCCCACTGCCCTTTTGGCCAAAAAGCGCAGGAAAATTCCGGTGGTGGTGTATTTGGATGAATGGGATGGCGCCATTGTTCGCATGTGGCCGAAGCATAAGCACCTGATGGGTTGGATGAGAGACTTCTACCACCCGGGTGCGGACATTTTCTGTCCTTGGGTCGAGCGAATGATTCCTCGCGCCGACGCGGTAGTGTCCACCACGCGCTTTCTTCAGTCCCGATTCGGTGGAACGATCATTCCCTTGGGCGTGGATCCGGAGGTGTTCAAGCCTCAGTCCCCGGGAGACGTCGAGACCTTGAGAAGAGAGTTGGGTTTAGAGGGACTCTTTCTGATTGGCTTCGGAGGCGTGGTAAGGCCGCATAAGGGGCTCGAGGTTTTCCTGCAAGCGTTGGTTCGAATCGGCAATCCTACCATTAAGCTGCTTATTATTGGGCCACTAATGCCGGTGGTTCGTGATTGGATCAATCATCCGGAGTATGGTCGCTATGTATTGTGCCAGGGCTCTGATCCGGATGATCAGAAAAGTGATCTCAATGCTCAGATTCACAAGCGGATGCCCCTTTACTTATCGTTAGCTGATGTCCTAGCGGTTCCTTTGCGCGACTCCCTTCTGTCAAGATCTCAGATGCCCTGCAAAGTCTTCGAGGCGCTGGCCATGGCGAAGCCGATTCTGGCTTCGGCGGTGTCCGATCTTCCGGAGGTGGTTGGGGACGCCGGCTGGCTCGTTCCCCCCGATGACGTCGATACCCTTGCAGAAACGATTCAGGAGATCATCCGTCAGCCTGAGGAGGCTAGGTGTAGAGGACAGGTAGCCAGAGAGCGAGCGATAACGCGCTACGCCATGTCGACGTGTAGCGGCCAATGGCTTGCTTTGATGGAGCAGTTGATTTGATGAACACGTGGCTTTCCACTATGCTCTCATCGATTCTTATCGACCGCGCCGGTGGGTATAGGCGACGTGTGCGCGGCGCGTACAAAGACCATCTCCACCTTGATCTGGTCTTGGGGAATCACGAGAGAAGTGAGGAGCGACGGCAAGCGCTTTACAAGCTACTCGTTCATGCCTCAGCTACCGTTCCCTTCTACCAGCGTCGAATGGAATGGCTAGATGATTTGGACGAGGCCCATCCGGAGGTAGTTCTACAGCGCCTTCCTATTGTGGATAGGACGATAATGAGCGACCAACGAGACGCCTTTGCCAGCCTACGTCAGCGGGACCACTGGACTGACAGTACGGGAGGTTCATCGGGTACGCCGTTTAGCTTCATGGTCGATCTCGACCGACGAATTAGCGGAGAGGCCTCAACCTGGTGGTCGAACCACCTGGCGGGATGGAATCCCGGCGAGCGGATTGCTATGCTGTGGGGGGCGGATCGGGATGTGGAAGAGGAAAGTTCTTGGTTCTTCGTTCTTCGTTCATTGTTAAAGGGGGATCGTGCAAACGCTAGAAGTGCTTTGCGCAAGCAGATCGAGAATGTACGCTGGTACAATTCGTTCGACATGGGTCACACGCGGATGCACGATTTTGACCGGGAACTGCGAAAGTTCCGGCCCCATATACTGGTAGGCTATGCGGGAGCGCTCTACGAGTACGCGGGCTTTTTGGAGAAGGAGCGGCTCACTCCCGCCTATCCGCTAAGAGGCATTGTGTCCTCGGCGGAAGTGCTCACGCCGGAAATGCGCGCACGTACCGAGAAGGTTTTTGGCCTAAAAGTTTTTGACCGCTATGGAAGCCGCGAATTTGGGCCCTTGGCGGCGGAGTGCGAGGCGCACTGCGGCCTGCACGTCAATGAGGCCGATTGCTACATGGAAATAGACAGCCCCGATCCTCTGCATATTCCCGGCAGGCTGCTGGTAACCTACCTCAGGAATTATTCGATGCCGTTTATCCGCTACGACACGGGCGATTTGGCCCTCTGGGCACCGGATGAGCCCTGTGCCTGTGGGCGTGGCACCCATAGGCTTGCCCGCATCATGGGGCGCAGCTCGGACCTAATACGCACCGCATCCGGCAAGGCGATTCATGGGGAGTACTTCACCCATCTTCTGTATGGAGCAACAGGGGTGAAGGCGTTCCAGTTCGTTCAAGAGACGCGGGATCGCTACGTACTGCGGGTGGTTTCAGAATCGCCAGAAGCTGAGGCCGCAGCTCAAGCGAAAGACTGGGTGCGAAAGATCGGGGAGTCCGTCGGCGCCGATGCAGATGTCCGCGTAGAGTACGTGGAGAGTATTCCGCTGCTTCCGTCTGGGAAGCGAAAGTTTACGGTGTCGTTGGTAGAAGGTGGGTAGTGGCTGGACCATTGACCATTGACCATTGACCATTGACCATTGACTATTGACTATTGACTATGGACGGGTGAAAAAACATTAGGGAGGGTGTGATGCGAGATTACAAAAAAATCAATGCG
>CBFGVE010000397.1:0-3256 GCA_965651915.1 uncultured bacterium | reverse complement strand
GGAGTTCCTGCATCGGCATGCTCCGCCTCTCATTTTGGACGAGATTCAGCGAGCCCCGGAGTTGCTCAGTCTGGTTCAGGTGCGGGTGGATGAGGAGCCAGGTGAAAAGGGAAGGTTTATCCTGACCGGGTCCCATCAGCCCGAGTTGAAGGCGGGGATAGCTCAGTCGCTGGCGGGCCGGACTTCGCTGCACCGGCTCCTTCCCTTGTCGGTTCAGGAATTGGAGCGGGCTGGCCTTAGGCAGGATCGTGACGAATGGCTATTCATAGGCTGCATGCCGCGCTTGTATCAGGAAGAGCTTCCTCCGACCGAGTTGTACCGGAATTACTACGAGACCTACATTGAGCGGGATGTCCGTCAGCTGATTCAGTTGCGCAATCTCCAGGCCTTCGAGCTGTTCATGAAGTTGCTTGCGGGCCGGGTAGGGCAGGTGTTGAATCTGCATGCACTCAGTGGAGAAACCGGGGTGAGCTCGACCACCTTGCGCGAGTGGCTCTCGGTTTTGGAGGCCTCGTTCGTGGTATTTCGACTGCCGCCGTACTTCGAAAACTTTGGCAAGCGATTCATCAAGTCTCCGAAACTCTACTTTACCGAGCCGGGATTGGTCGCCTACCTGCTGGAAATCCGCTCTGCTGCCCAGGTCAGCCGGGACCCGCTGCTGGGGGCCTTGTTTGAAAACCTGGTAGTGGTGGAGGCACTCAAATCCCGGTGGAACAATGGGGAGGATGCGGACCTCTACTATTTCCGTGATCAGCGAGGTCTGGAGGTTGACCTGATCTTGTCGCGGCAGCGCCGCTTGTTTCCCATGGAGATCAAAGCTGCGCGGAGCTACCACGCCGATTTTTCAAAACATCTCCGAGCCTTCGCCAGGCTGGATGACCGGATCAATCCCGGCGCGGTGGTATACGCAGGCAGCGAGACGCAGATGGTTTCCGGCGTGCAGCTACTGACCCTTTCCGGTGTGGATGCCTACGTGCGGGACGAAGGTCCAAATAATGCCAGGCCATAATGAGACCCGGATGTAATCCCAGATCGGAGTGATTCCATGAAGCGAATCAGCACCATCCTGATGGGATTTGTAGCCGTATTTACGCTCTTCAGCACGGTGGTTTGCCTGTGGGTTGAAGTTCTCAACGCGACCACGGAGGTGGCTGTTTTCGATGCCGATGGTCCTGGGCCTTGTCTATGGCTGGCGCATGGTTCACCTAGCCTACTACCCCAGTTTGGGATGGTGATGAATGGGATGGTGCGGTCGGACCCAAAATCCCCCGGGAGCGCGAGCGGCTTTCAGGGTTGGAGACCTCGTTCGTGGTTCAACCGCTCTTTGTAGGTTCCCCGGTCCTCCGGCTTGCCCGGGGGAGCGGAATGATTCTGACAACGGACCGCCCCCCAAAAAAGCACTATCGGGCGGGGGCGGTCTTCACAGTGCTTCGCGGAAGGTCGTTACAGCCGCCGCCCGGGTGCTTTTTGGGGACATGGGCCGCTGTCAGAATCATCGTGCCCTCCGAGCAAGCTCGAAGGGCGTGGGGAGATTCCGTGCGACGGGTAGACGGTGATGGGTAATTGACGATGATCGGAACAACGATCGGGACAAGGAGGGGAATCGACGAGGATCGGGTTGCAGAGGAGGCCATCTTCGTCCCGATCGTTGTCCCGATCTTTGTCTCCCATTGATGCGATGCGCTCCCTCATACCCTTAACCGCCGCACTTACTCGGCAACGCTTAAGCGATTTGCTTCAACGAGGTACCGCCCGAAATCCGTGTAAGTGGGCGCTTAAGGGTAGGCGGTTAAGGGTGGCGAGTGCATTCCCTGCCTCATCCCCTGCGCGCAGCGCACCCTTCCAAATTCGCCTCACGAATGATGGATTCTCTTTCACCGACCCCGTGCGAATTTGGAATTAGGGGGCTTTGCGGAGTTCGAGCTGGCCTTGTCGGGCGTAGTCGATGGCCTCGCCGAGGATGCGGGCGGCCTCCTGCGGGGCGTGGAAGCCCATGGAGTTTTCGGCGTGGATGTAGTCGAGCCGCCACTGGGCCTTGCGGTGGAACTGTCGGGCCTGGTGGAGCTGCTCGTCGGTGAAGCCGGCGGCCATGGCGGCCTGGATGTCGTGGATGAGCTCGACGGTGGCTTCCTCTCCCCGGGTCATCAGCTTGCGGGTGCGGTCCTGGATGGTGGCGACGCGGGCGAGGATTTCGTCCTCGGGCAGCGGGTGACAGGTCTGGCAGGCGCGGTTAACGTTGAGGAGCGGGCTGCGGACGTGATGGTCGCTGACCTTGATGGCGCCTTCGCGCTTGTAGGGCATGTGGCAGTCGGTGCAGGAGACGCCGCTGCGGGCGTGGATGCCCTGGCTCCACAGCTCGAACTCGGGGTGCTGGGCCTTGAGGACGGGGGCCTTGCTGAGGTTGTGGACCCAGTCGTGGAAGCCGACCTCGTCGTAGTACTTCTCGGCGCCATCCATGGTGGGGCCGTTGTGCCAGGGGTAGGTGAGGAGCTTGCCTTCGCCCTTGAAGTAGTATTCGACGTGGCACTGGCCGCAGACGAAGCTTCGCATTTCCTGGCGGCTGGCCAGCTCGTTCGGGTTGTAGGGCTCGGCGCGGTCGCCCTTGCGCCAGCGCTCGACGCTGGGCATGTGGGGGACGGGGGCGTCGCTCTGGGCGAGCGCCTGCATGCCGTTGATGAAGCCGGGGCGCATCACCCGCAGGCCCATGGTCTCGGGATCGTGGCAGTCTACGCAGGAGACCGGATGCTGAACGAGCTTGTTGGCTTCGGCGTAGGGCATCGCGCAGACTTCCTCGAAGCCCTTCATGATCTGGGCCTGCCGGTCGTCGGCGGGGGCGCCCAGATCGCGGCCCACCTTGGCGTAGGCGGGGAGGACGGAGGCGTGGCAGTGCAGGCAGGCGCCGGGCTGCGAGCGCTCGGTGACGCGGAGGGTGACCTCCTGGTCGTGGAGCATGTAGGCGTGGCCGCGCTCCTCGCGGTAGTCGATGGAAAAGGCGTATCCGTCGAACAGGGTGCGCAGCACGGGCTGCTCGTCGAGCTTCTGGATATTCTCGCTTCCGCCGTAGCGGGTCCGCTCCGTGTCCACCGTGCGGCGGTAGGAGTCGTACTGCCGGGGATAGTTCTTGCCCCATTCGGCGGGATCGTCGATGTCGTCGTTGAGGTCAACGATCCGGAAAACGTGCTGGAGGGCCTCGGTCTTCCGGATGGCGATGTTCTCGTAGAGCAGGAAGATGCCGCCGGTGATCGCGGCGAGCAGC
>CBFGVE010000396.1:0-3259 GCA_965651915.1 uncultured bacterium | reverse complement strand
CGCCGAAGCCGCGCTCGGTGAAGTTGAGCCCGTTGCGCACGGTGCGCCCGATGCCGTCATAGGGCACCCAGCGGATGAAGTCGGTATCGACGCCGCCCTGCATGATGAAGTCCTCGATGAGGCGGCCGACCTCGTTATCGGCGAAGGCGGTGACCACGGCCGTTTTCAGACCGAAGCACTTGCGCAGGCCGCGGGCCACGTTGTACTCGCCGCCGCCCTCCCAGGCTCGGAACTGGCGGGCGGTGCGGACGCGGCCTTCGCCCGGGTCGAGGCGAAGCATCACTTCGCCCAGGGATACGCAGTCGTAGACGCAGGAACCGGCGGGTTTAATGGCTAGCTTGCTCATGCAGGTACTCCGGGTGGGAAATGGCGCTGATGAAAAAAACCGCAACAAGCATCCTCACCGACGGGCTGTTTGACAAGGAAATTGAACTGTATGCGAGAAGAAGCTGCGCTAGATCCGCTCCGGCGCCTCGATGCCGAGCAGGCCCAGTCCATCGGCCAGGGTGCGCGCGACCATGCCGCAGAGGCGGACCCGGCTTTCCCTTACGCCTTCCTCGGCCTTGAGGAAGGGCACGTTCTGGTAGAAGCTGCTGTAGGTCTGGGCGAGGTCGTAGAGGTAGTCGGCGAGAAGGTTGGGGCGGTACTGCTGCGCCGCCTTGATCACCACTTCGCCGTAGCGGGCGAGGGTGACGGCGAGTTTGCGCTCCAGCGGATGCCCGAGCTGCAACGGATGGGCTTCGGGATCGCCGCCGGGGAACTGGGCGCGGTACTTGTCGGCCACGCTACGGATGCGCGCATGGGCGTACTGGAGATAGGGCGCGGAATTGCCGTCGAGCGCGAGGGCTTTCTCCCAGGTGAAGGTGACGAGGCTCTGCGGATTCTGGCTGAGGTCGGCGTACTTTACCGAGCCTATCCCCACGGCCCGGGCGATCTCGCGCTGCTGGTCCTCGGGCATATCCGGACTCGATTCGCGTACCAGGGCGAAGGCCCGCTGCTCGGCTTCGTCGAGAAGGCGTTCGAGTTTAATGACGTTGCCCTGCCGGGTGGAGAAGGTGGCCTCGGGAAGGCGCATCAGGCCGAACCAGACGTGAACGAGATCGGCCTGGAATCCGAGGCGGCGGCAGACCGCAAATACCTGCTTGAAGTGGAGCTGCTGCCGCTCGTCGGTCACATAGACGATGCGGGTGGGCGAGAACTCCTCGATGCGGCTCTCCACGGTGGCGAGATCGGTGGTGGCATAATTGAAGCCGCCATCGCTCTTTCGCACGATCACCAGCGGCAGCTTTTCCTCTTCGAGCTGAACAACTAGGGCGCCTTCGCTTTCGGTCGCGAGGCCTTTGGCGAGCAGTTCATCCACCAGCGGGGCGAGCCGGTCGTTGTAGTGGCTCTCTCCCCGGTAGAGGTCGAAGCGTACGCCGAGCCGCTGGTAGACCCGCTCGAATTCGCCCATGCTCAGCGCAATGAAGCGCTCCCACAAGGCTCGGTTGTCGGGATCGCCCTGCTGCAGCTTCACCAGCTCGCGCTTGGCCGCGTCGCGCCAGCCGGGCTCCTGCTCCGAGCGCTCGTAGCTCTTCACGTAGATGCGCTCCAGCTCCTCGACCGGCGAGGCCTCGAGCGCGGCCTGATCGACGAAATGCCGGTAGCCCATGATGAGCAGGCCGAACTGGGTGCCCCAGTCGCCGAGATGGTTGTCGGCGACGACACGGTAGCCGAGCCGGCGGAATAGGCGGTCGAGTGCGTTGCCGATCACTGTGGATCGGATGTGGCCGATGTGCATCGGTTTCGCGACATTGGGGCTGGAGTAGTCGATGAGAATGGTCTGCCCTTCACCGGGGCGGGTGACGCCGAGACTTCCGTCCGCATGCGTCGCGCACAGGCGTTCGACCAGCCATGCGTCGCGGAGGGTGATGTTGATGAAGCCGGGGCCGGCAATCTCGATCCTTTCCACCGCGTCGGGCAGTGTGGCGGTCTCGCGGACTTTGGCGGCGACGTCGCGGGGCTTGATTCCCGCCTGCTTGGCCAGGGCCATCGCGCCGTTGCATTGGTAGTCGCCGAAGCGGTCGTCCGTCGAAGCGACCGCGTACAGGGGTAGCCCGGCGAGATCTAGATCGGGGAAGGCGGTGGAGAAGCACTGCGCCATCCAGGCGCTGAGCGATTCTTCGATGGTCTGGTTTTCAGAAGATTGCATACATGTTTCCCCTAATGCCGGCTCGGGCGGGTAATGGAAAGCTCATCATTTATTGCTTGTCATCTAAAGGAGGATCTGTAGATTGCGGCTTTGAATTTCAAAATCAACCCCTTTCTGGGAGATAATCATCATGGCTAAGAAAACTGTTGCTAGCAAGAAGTCCGCCGCCCCCAAAGTAGAAGCCCCCAAGGCCCCCGCCAAGAAAGCGGCGGTGAAGAAGGTTGCTGCCAAGGCCGAGCCCAAGCCCGCAGTGAAGAAGGCTGTGCCCGCCAAGAAGGCGGTCAAGGCCGCCCCGGCGGCGAAGGCCCAGCCGGCAGCCAAGCCGGTGGTTTCGGACATCGAGCGCTACAACCGCATTGCCGAGGCCGCCTATTTCATCGCCGAGAAGAACGGCTTCGCCGGCGACTCGACCGCCTACTGGATTGCGGCCGAGAAGCAGATCGCGGCTGAGCTGGGCGGCTAGCGGCATCGCGCTTCGGACAACCTAGGACCGGGCTGGTAGGGCCGCATCGCGTGCGTATGTGGCCTTCCCAATCATCGTCCCGATCGTTGTCTCGATCTTCGTCGACTTGCCAACTCAGGACCGGGCTTGTAGAGGCCGCTCTGCGAGCGGCATGGTGATCATCCGAGATACGGGGAGCGGGGGCGTAGGACCGGAATCGACGAAGATCGGGACTATGATCGCGACGAAGATGGGGTTCGCACAAGGATCCAGCCCATCCAAAGCCGGCGTCTTCAGCGCCGGGCGCGGGGCGGATTCAGCGGCTGGCGGGGCGTTTCGTCGGCGTCGCTGACGATTTCCCGCATGATGGTGCCAAACCCTTTTCCGGCGTTCATTTTTTCCTGCACCTCGCGCAGCGCGGTGTTCGGTCCGGCGTAGCTGCGGGGCTCGAAGGTGATGAGGGTGGAGCCGACCCGGATGCGGTCGCCAGGGGTGAGGTTGACCCAGTCTACCAGCTCGCCGTTGAGATAGGTGCCGTTCTTGGATTTGAGGTCGCGCAGGGTGTAGACCCCGTTGTCGAACGCCACGCCGCAGTGGATGCGGGAAACCTTTTCATCCTCGACGAG
>CBFGVE010000395.1:0-3267 GCA_965651915.1 uncultured bacterium | reverse complement strand
AGCTCGCCGGTGAGAAGGAAGGTCGCCTGGTCGCCGAAGGCCGTGTAGGTCTTCGCTTCACCGGGCATCACGATGGAAGGTGCGGGCTGGGAGTTCATCTCGATTGGCTGTCAAACTTGCTAGCCCCGGCGAGCCCGCAAAGTCGAGACCGCGGCGCCCCCGCCTATCCGAAAGTGGCAGCCGCCGGGAGCCGCGCCCGCACCACGCGATTTTTCCGGTCTTGCCGATCCCTGCCATTCAAGGGCTTGCACCGGGCGCTGTCACCCCGGCTTGGCATTCCTGCACGCTTTCTGCTCTAACCCCTCCCGGATGACGAGGGAACACGAGCGGCTCGACGAGGATCTCACCCGCGGGAAAAATTGGAAACGCTGGGGCCCCTACCTCAGCGAACGCCAGTGGGGCACCGTTCGCGAGGACTACTCCGAGTATGGCGATAGCTGGGGCCAGTTCCCCCACGATCACGCACGCCGCCGCGCCTACCGCTGGGGCGAGGACGGCCTCCAGGGTTGGTGCGACCGCCAGTGCCGCCTCTGCTTCTCCCCCGCCCTCTGGAACGGCCGGGACGAGATCCTCAAGGAGCGCCTCTTCGGCCTCGGCGGGAACGAGGGCAACCACGGCGAGGACGTGAAGGAATGCTACTACTACCTCGATTCCACCCCGACTCACTCCTACACCAAGGCCCTCTACAAGTATCCCCAGGCCAAGTTCCCCTACACCGAGATCCGCGAGAAAAACGCCGCCCTCGGCCGCGAAGGCCCGGAGCTGGAACTCGCGGACATGGGCATGTTCGATGGCGGCCGCTACTTCGACGTGCTGCAGGAGGTCGCCAAGCGCTCGCCGGAAGATCTCCTCTGGCGCATCACCGTCACCAATCTCGGGCCGGAGCCCGCCCCCATCCACGTCCTGCCCACCCTGTGGTTCCGGAATGTATGGAAATGGGGCTCGGAGCGCGAAACCCCGCTGCGGAAGCCATCGATCGCCCTGCACGGGGATCACCTCTTCGCCTCCCACGAGACTCTCGGTGACTTCCTGTTCTATGCGGACTCGCCCGACGCGGATGAGGAACCGCAGTGGCTCTTCACTGAAAACGAAACCGATTACCAGGCCATCTACGGCATCGGCGGCCCCACGGAATATGTGAAGGACGCCTTCCACAAGCTCCTCGTGGAGGGCAAGAAGGACGCCGTGTCCCCCCTGCCGATGGGCACCAAGGCCGCACCGCATCTGAAGTTCATGGTCCCCTCCGGCGGCACCGTCACGATCCGCTGCCGCTTGCACGCGACCACCTCCGCCGATGAAATCACCGGCCTCGCGCGGTTCGACGAAACCTTCGCGGAACGAATCGCGGAGTGCGACGAGTTCTACAACGAGGTGATCACCCACGGCCTCCCGCCCGAGGAATACCTGATCTGCCGCCAAGGCTACGCGGGCCTCCTCTGGACGAAGCAATTCTACCACTACGTGATCGAGGATTGGCTGAAGGGCGATAGCGACGGACCCCCACCGCCGGAGTCCCGCCTCCACGGACGCAATTCCGACTGGAGCCACCTCTTCGCCCGGGACATCCTCTCAATGCCCGATAAATGGGAGTACCCTTGGTTCGCGGCCTGGGACTCCGCCTTCCACATGATCCCCTTCGCGGCGGTCGATCCCGACTTCGCGAAGGACCAGCTCCTCCTGCTACTACGCGAATGGTACATGCACCCGAATGGCCAGCTCCCGGCCTACGAGTGGAACTTCTCCGACGTGAACCCGCCGGTCCACGCCTGGGCGGTATGGCGCGTCTACAAAATCGCCGATCCGAAAGGCCAGCGCGACCTGCTGTTCCTGGAGCGCGCCTTCCAGAAGCTGTTGCTGAACTTCACCTGGTGGGTCAACCGCAAGGACGTCGAGGGCCGCCATGTCTTCGGCGGCGGCTTCCTCGGCCTCGATAATATCGGCGTCTTCGACCGCTCGCACGCCCTGCCCGACGGCGGCAAGCTCCACCAGGCGGACGGCACGGCATGGATGGCCTCCTACTGCCTGCTGATGCTCGCAATGGCACTCGAGCTCGCCGGCGAAAAGCCCGCCTACGAGGACATCGCCTCGAAGTTCTTCGAGCACTTCGTGAGCATCACGGACGCGATCAATTCCCTCGGCGGCACCGGTCTCTGGGACAATCAGGACGGCTTCTACTACGACCAGCTCATCGTCAACCACGACAACCCCATCCCCCTGCGCATCCGCTCGCTCGTCGGCCTGCTGCCGATGTGCGCGGTGACGGTCCTCAAGCAGACGAAGATCGAGTCCTTGCCCGGCTTCCGCAAGCGCATGGACTGGTTCCTGTGCAACCGGCCCGACCTGCTGAAATACATCAACGTCCGCCGACACACCGGCGATAAGAAGTCCGCCCTCTGCCTGCTCGCAATCCCGTCCGAAGCGCAGCTCCGCCAAACCCTCGCGCGCATGCTCGACCCGGAGGAGTTCCTGTCGGGGTTCGGCATCCGCTCCCTCAGCAAGGCCCACGGCAAGGTCCCCTTCGTCTTCGAACACGGAGGCGTCCGCAACGAGGTGAGCTACACGCCCGGCGAGTCCAACACCGGCATGTTCGGCGGCAACTCGAACTGGCGCGGCCCGATCTGGTTCCCCATCAATTTCCTCATCGTCGAGGCCTTGGAACGCTACCACCACTTCTACGGCGATAGCTTCAAGATCGAGTACCCCACCGGCTCCGGGAATGAAATCACGCTCAAGGAAGTCGCCATCGATATCTGCGACCGGCTGATCTCCCTCTTCTGCCCGGATGAAAAAGGCTACCGCCCCTGCTTCGGCCCGGCGAAACAAGCGAAACGCTACTCAGACGTCCCCCACTGGGAAAATCTGCTGCTCTTCCACGAGTACTTCCACTCGGAAACCGGCGAGGGCCTCGGCGCCTCCCACCAGACCGGCTGGACATCCCTGGTGGTGAGGCTGGTGAGAGATCGAAGGGAGAAGCTGTGTCAGAAAGTGATGTAAAGACGGCGGACTTGCTCCCACATAACATTAGAATGTTATAGTTATATCGTTGCTCGAAACATCCGTTGCATGAGTGCTCCGGAAGCTCCGTAGATTTGCTTGAACTGGCGACAGCTTCATTCGCCAGCTGGCGTCGTCCCCCCCCCAACCCTTGCCGACACTTCCCGCGAATTCCCAAAGTGCGGTCGGCAAGCTCCCGCACGATTGCCTCACCCGCCCTTCCCGGGGCATCAATGGGGAATGGCTGAAATCACAGGACGCAAGTTGAATGCG
>CBFGVE010000394.1:0-3269 GCA_965651915.1 uncultured bacterium | reverse complement strand
GGGCTCGTCCGGCTCCGCCATGTTCAGCGCTCCCGGCGTTGTCGCCGGAGCGCTCCAGGGCTACTTCGGGGGCAAGCTGGACATCATTAGCCAGCGGCTGATCGAGATCTGGTCGGCGCTCCCCTTTCTCTACATCATCATCCTGCTTGGCTCCATCTACGGGCGGAGCTTCATGCTGCTGCTGGTCTGCTACGGCATCTTCAACTGGATCGGCATTTCCTATTTTATCCGCGCCGAGTTTCTCAAGCTCCGCAAGCTCCCTTTCGTGGAGGCCGCCCGGGTGCTTGGGCTGCGACGGACCCGGATCATCTTCAAGCACATCCTGCCCAACGCGCTGGTGCCGGTGATCACGTTCTTCCCCTTCTCGCTGGTCGGGGCGATTGGCTCGCTCGCCGCGCTCGACTATCTGGGCTTCGGACTGCCCGCCACCACGCCGAGCTGGGGTGCCCTGCTCGCCCAGGGGCAGGAGTTCCGCTTCGCCTGGTGGCTGGTTCTCTATCCCTCCCTCGCGCTTTTCGTGGTGATCCTGCTCGGCGTCTTCATCGGCGAGGGCGTACGCTCCGCCTTCGATCCCCGGGCCGAAAGCAAGCTGGAGTAATGGCGTCGTCATGATCCAGAACCTACAGCCCAAGCCAACAGCCGGGACCGGGCCGCTGCTCGAAGTCCGCGACCTATCCGTCAGCTTCCGAACCGATGATCGCCGGGTGCAGGCGGTGGACCGCGTGTCGTTCACGGTGCGCCGGGGAGAAATCCTTGGCCTGGTGGGGGAGTCCGGCAGCGGAAAAACGGTTGCCGCGATGAGTCTGCTTAGGCTCGTCCCCCAGCCACCGGGCTCGATCGACCAGGGCGAGGCGCTGTTCGAGGGGCGCGACCTGTTGAAGTTGCCCATCGAGGATCTCCGGCGGATACGCGGCCGCGAGATCGGGGTCATCTTCCAGGAACCCATGACCGCCTTGAGCCCGCTGCATACCGTGGGCAAGCAACTGGTAGAGACCCTGCGCATCCACTTCCCGCAGATGAGCCGGCGCGAAGCGTGGGCGGCCGGACTCGAATGGCTCGGCAAGGTAGGCATTCCCGACGCCGCCGAGCGGATGCACGCCTATCCCTATCAGTTCTCTGGCGGCATGCGCCAGCGGGTGATGATCGCGATGACCTTGATGCTAGATCCCAAGCTCATCATCGCCGACGAGCCCACCACCGCGCTCGATGTCACCATACAGGCACAGATATTCGAGCTGATCCTCCAGATGAAACGGCGCGAAACCTCCATCATCTTTATCACCCACGACATGGGCGTCATCTGGGAGCTGTGCGATCGCGTGCTGGTGATGAAGGATGCGCGCATCGTCGAAAGCGGCGAGGCCGAGACCTTGTTCGCCCGGCCTCGGGAAGCCTACACCCAGGCGCTGCTTGCCGCCGTACCCCGGCTCACCGACCCCTCCCAGGCGGCAGGCGGCTCCCCCGGCGAGCCACTGATCGAAGTGCAGGATGTGAAAACTTGGTTCCCGGTGCGCCGGGGTGTCTGGGCGCGGACCGTAGGCCATGTGAAAGCCGTGGACGGGGTCAGCCTAGCCATTCCGACCGGCAGCACCTTCGGGCTGGTGGGGGAGTCGGGCAGCGGCAAAACCACGCTAGGCCGATCCATCCTTGGCCTCGACCCCATCAGGAACGGTGAAGTACGTTTCCGGGGCCAGCCCATTTCCCATCTCGGAGCCCGCGGCCTGCGTCCACACCGCCGCCACCTGCAGATGGTCTTCCAGGATCCCTACTCTTCACTCAATCCCCGCCTCAACATACTCGAGGTGCTTTCCGAAGCGCCACGCGTGCACGGGCTGCTCTCCGGCGAGGACGACGAAGAGATGGCCGCATACTGGCTAATGGAGGTGGGGCTCTCGCCCGACATGATGTACCGCTATCCCCACGAGTTTTCCGGCGGCCAGCGCCAGCGCATCTGCATCGCCCGGGCGATGGCGCTTAAGCCAGCGTTCATCGTCTGCGACGAAGCGGTCAGTGCGCTCGACGTGACGGTCCAGGCCCAGATCATCGACCTGCTCATGGGCCTGCGCGAGAAGTACGGACTGTCCTACCTGTTCATCTCTCACGACCTGAGCGTGGTCAAGCGCATCGCCGACCGCGTCGCGGTGATGCGCCGGGGTATTGTGGTGGAGGAGGGGACGGCGGAGGAAGTTATTGGCAATCCCCGCCACGAATATACAAGGAACCTTTTGGCGTCCGTTCCCGTACCCGGAGATATTACCCGAAGGAGGCGATAAGTTCTTGACATATGGTGGCTTATTCTGATGAGCTTCGCACGTTGCCCGAGCACTAGGAGGTCGCTGGCGACCGCTTTCCAATCTGAATCAAATTACCCAGGGGATTCCCATGAAAAAACAGACCGTGTGGATGCGTTCCGTCTGCCTATTCGTTAGCGCCATCATGCTGACACCGCCCATACCCCTCTCGGCGCTTGCAAATGATGCTCCTGAAGAGCCCGAGCTGATTCCCGTGCACGAGTCGATACCCGGACGCTTCACGGTCGGAGGACTCAAGACCGAGGACTACTCCGAAGGGATAGGCGACTTGGTTGTACCGCTCCGCTTCGACGGAAAGAGCCTGATTTTCCTCAACCCGCGCAGCAGCTTCACCGACCGCGACGCCGAGGAATACAACCTTGGACTTGGCTACCGCCGCCTGATCCGCGATCAACAGTCGATCGCCGGCGTCAACGCCTATTTCGACCGCCGCGAAACTAAGCTGGGCTCCTCCTTTGACCAGGTCGGCGTGGGTGCCGAGTACCTCGGCCGCCTGTTCGACGCCAGGGCGAACGTGTACGTCCCCATCGACAGCCGCGAGCTGGTGGGGACCTTCGACGCGAGCGAGACCACGGTCTCCGCCCGCTCCAGCAGCTCGACCGATGTTGTCTACGACGATCCCTACGCGCAGGGCAACGCCGTTCTCCAGCCTTTCGAGGTGTACAACAACACCCAGACTCTGACCACGACCCGGACCGTCACCCGGGGCTACGAGCAGTACGAAGTTGCGCTGCAGGGCTGGGACGCCGAGATTGGTGTGCCGCTCCCGCTGGCCGTGGTGGACGCCTTCGCCCGCGCCAAGGCTTTCGCCGGCTACTACAGCTACGCGGGCCGCTCGGGCATGGAGGACATCGAGGGCTTCCGCGGCCGGCTCGAAGTCGAGTTCAAGCCCAGCCTGTTTGTGGACGCCACCTACTACGCCGACGATAGCCTAAACGGGGGTAACTACTCGGTGGG
>CBFGVE010000393.1:0-3271 GCA_965651915.1 uncultured bacterium | reverse complement strand
CAAGAAGAAGGCCCGAAACAGTCATGCCCCGTGACCACGGTCAATGGTACCCACCAGTGCATCCAGAGCTCCTGCGAGCGGGTTTGGGTTGACGACGAGGTGGTGGCCGAGAAATGCGCCCAGCAGGTCGGCCATGTCGTTCTCCTGGCTGCGGCGTAGCCGGGTGCTTCGAGCCGCCTTTATGGAGGTGGAGCGCTGCCAGTTCTGGAGGATGGCGAGGGCATCGGCGGAGATGGGCTGGTCGCCCGGATGTGAGTCGCACGCGGAGCACAGGAGTCCACCCCGCCGGGCCGAGAAGCGGGCGGGCCGGCCGGTTTGGGCGAGTGGAGTGCCGCAGCCGACGCAGTGGCCCAGGCGGGGCTGGAGGCCGAGGCATTCGAGCAAGCGAAGCTCGAACCACACCAGTGCGCCAATGCCCGCTCCGCCGGAGGCCGCCGTATCGAGGAGCGTGGCAAGGGCGTCGTAGAGATCGCCGTGGGCCTCGCCGCTGGGCAGGACGCGGTTGGCCAGGGAGCAGGCGTAGGAAGCGAGCGCCGAGCCCTTCCAGTCGCCGCGTAGCGCGGCTCGGTTGTTGAGCGGGGCGCATTCACGGGCGAGGTGGAGCTGGTCGTGGGGACGGGGGTAGTAGAGCAGCTCGCAGGTGTAGAATAGGTCGTACTGACCGAGGAAAAGGCTTTTGGGGCGCAGAGCCCCCTTGATCAGCGTGGCGAGCTTGCCAGCCTCCCGGCTGAGCCAGACCACCACCCGCGAGGTGTCGGACACCGGGTAGCAGCGAAGACAGATGGCCTCTGTCTTCTCGATCATCAGAGGGCTCCAGCTCCCGGGTAGAGCATGGCCACCATAGCGATGGTCACGCTGTAGTAGATGAGCAGCGAGGTGATGTCGTTGGAGCTTGTGACGAAGGGGCCGGAGGCCACGGCGGGATCGATCTTGAAACGGTTGAGGATCATCGGCACCAGCGCGCCGTAAAGCGCGGCGAAGGCCATCGAGCAGAACAGCGCTATGGCGACGGTGGCGGCTAGGAAGTAGGACGGGTAGGCATGGGCTGGGTCGGATGCCCCCTGAATGACATAGCGTGCCCATGCGCCGATGAGGATTCCGCAGATCAGCCCCATAATCATGCCCGTCAGAAATTCGCGGGCTAGAAAGCGCCAGAGCTTCTCGCGCTGCATCGTGCCGATCGCGAGAGACCGGACCACGAGCGTGGTGGACTGGATGCCGGCGTTGCCACTCATCGCCATGACGATCGGTACGAAGTAGGTGAGGACGAGGACGACTTCGAGTCGCTCCATGAACTGTCGGAGGATCAGGCTGGTGAGGAATCCGGTGACGAGGGTGATCAGCAGCCAGGGCAGGCGAGTCCGGCAGGAACGGAGCGGCGATGCGGCTTGCAGCTCGTCCTCGTGGGAGCCTGCCATTTTGAAGATATCTTCCGACGCCTCCTCTTCGAGCACGTCGACCACGTCGTCGATGGTGACCCGGCCCACCAGTCGTCCGGCATCGTCCACTACCGGGATGGCCGTCAGGTCGTACTTGGACATCAGCCGGGCCACATCCTCCTGGTCCATGTGGGTGGTGGCCGACACGACTTCGTGGTGGGCGTGCTGGCTGAGGGCGGACTGCTTATCCTTGATGCGGAAGAATTCCCATAGCCCCAGCACTCCGGTCAGGTGGCGGTCGGAGTCCACGGTGTAGATAAAGTAGAAGGGCTCGTCAATGTCCATCTTGCCGATCTGGGAGATGCCTTCGCTCACCGTGAGCGTCTCGGGCAGGCTGACCACATCGGTCGTCATGAGGCCGCCGGCGGTGTCCTCTTCGTAGCGGAGCAGTTCGCGGACGTCGTCGGAATCCTCGTCCTCCATGAGGTCGAGCACCTGCTCGGTACGCTCGGCGGAAAGGTCGGCGAGAATGTCGGCCGCGTCGTCGGGCGCCATTTCCTCGACCAGGTCGGAGACCTCGGTGTTACTGAGGGTTTCGAGGAGCCGGGCGCTCACATCGCTTTCCAGCTCGGCGAGCACATCGGGCTTCTGATCTTCCTCGATGCACTTGAACAAGTGCTTCTGGTGTTCTTCGGGCGCCCGGGTGATCAGCTCGGCAAGGTCGGCTGGATGCTGGCCGATGAGCATGACGGCCACCTCGTCCCACTGCTCGTGGTCGATGAGGTCGTTGATGAGATCTTTGAGTATGTCGATCTGGGGCATGGGAAGCGGGCTGCCGGGTGGGGGAAGCGGACGAACAATCTACACGGCGGCGCTGTGGGGGCCAATAGAAAAAGCCGGTACGACCTGCGGCAAGGGGAATGGCTGCATAGATTGTCGGATCGTAATGGCCCGCTTTACAAGCCCACCCCGGCAAGCTAGCTTTGCCACATGAAGAAAATCCTGTTCCTGGTGTTTGGCACCTTGTTCATCCTGCTTGCGCTGGTGCTTCCCCTGACGGAATGGTCGATGTCACGCGACCATACGCCCCGCTACCTGTCTGCGGCTGTGATCGAGCTGGTGCCCCCCACGGCGCTTCGGGAGCATCTGGGCGTCAACGCCCAGCGCGAATGGGTACGCAACCAGGTGGGGCAGCTACGCCAGCCCCACGCGGCGGAGCGTATGGCCCTGAGCATGGCGGCAACGCTACGTGGCGATGAGGCGTCTGTGGGGTCTGATCTGCATCGCTTAACCCTCCAGGCCCAGCTCGCCAGCGCGATCGATGTCCGGGGGCCGCGCGGCGCCGATGAACGGGTGCGCATCGAGGCGTCCTGGAGCGCTCCCGGTCCCGCGCTGGCGATCGCCGAGCGTGCGCTTGCGCTGGTATCGGAGCAGATGTCGGTCCAGTACGGCCCGGCGTCGGGATGGGAGTTGCGGGTGCTTGAGCCGCCCCGCGCTGCGGTGGTGGCGCGGGAACAATCGCCGGTTGCTTTGTGGCTGCTGACCGGCTTCGGGTTCGCGCTGGGGACGGGCGGGCTTCTGCTGTTTATCCGGGGGCTGCGGATGGATGCGAAGTCGGGCGACGCGATGGCCTAGGCCTTGCGCCGGTCTCACCGGTAGTTGAACAACTGCTCGAGCGTATGGGTGGTGCCTGTGTGCTTCTCCACCGCTTTGAGCAGGAGGTCACGGCTGTGGATGGTAAGCCAGCGGCCCTTGGTGGCCCGGGATACCAGCTTGAAGGTGATTCGGCCTTCTCCAGCGGCGACGAGGTTGTGGGGTGTAATATTATGTTCAGCCAGGAGGGTGGCTAGGGGCTGAGGGCCAAGATTGCGTTCGCGTTCCATAGGATCCAG
>CBFGVE010000392.1:0-3271 GCA_965651915.1 uncultured bacterium | reverse complement strand
CTTCCGTACCCACGCCATTCCCGGTGTCGTCTACACCAGTCCCGAGGTTGCCAGCGTTGGCCTCACCGAGATCCAGGCCCGGGAGCGCGGGTACGAGGTGAAGATCGGCAAGGCCCCCATGACCATCAACGGGCGCTTTCTCGCCGAGCACGAGAAGGACCGTAGCCTCGTCAAGGTAGTCATCGATGCCAAAACCGGCGTGCTGCTTGGCGTCCATATGGTCGGTGCAGCCTGCTCCGAAATGATCTACGGCGCCGCTGCCATGATCGAAGCCGAGTTCCGCACCCGCGAAATCGAGGAGATCGTATTCCCCCACCCCACGGTCTCGGAGGTCTTCCGCGACGTTGTGTTCCAGTTCTCACATTAGTCCGAAACCAATCACCCAGAAATCAAAGGAGCCCCCATGCCCAAACTTCAAATGGTCGAACCTAGCCGCGAACGGAAGGCCGGACAGATCCAGAGTCCCGTCATCCCCATGAACCAGTACGCTACCAAACTCGAGGACGAGGTGAAGCGCTACGGGAAGGATGCCCTCATCGGCATCTATGAGGACATGCGCCTGATCCGTGAGTTTGAGACCATGCTGCACACCATCAAAACCGAAGGTGCCTACCAGGGCATCGCCTACGACCACAAGGGCCCGGCTCACCTTTCCATCGGCCAGGAAGCCTCGGCGGTTGGCCAGAGCTTCCTGCTCGGCGTGGACGACCACATCTTCGGCTCGCACCGCTCCCACGGCGAGATTCTCGCTAAGGGCATGTCGGCTATTCGCAAGCTCGACGACGAGACTCTGCTAAAGATCATGAAGGAGTTCCTCGGCGGCGAGTGCCTCGCCGTGGTCGAGAAGGGAGCCTCCGGCTCGGTGCGCGACCTCGCTATCGACTTCCTCACCTACGGAGCGCTGGCCGAGGTCTTCGGCCGCAAGACCGGCTTCAACCGCGGTCTCGGCGGCTCCATGCACGCTTTCTTCACCCCCTTCGGCATCTTCCCAAACAACGCCATCGTCGGCGGTTCGGCCAACATCGCGGCTGGTGCCGCGCTGTTCAAGAAGGCCAACCGCAAGAACGGCATCGTCATCGCCAACATCGGCGACGCCTCGATGGGCTGCGGATTAAGCTGGGAATCGCTGAACTTCGCCTCCATGGGCCAGTTCAACAACCTGTGGGACGAGTCCTACCGCGGCGGCCTGCCGATCATCTTCAACTTTATGAACAACTTCTACGGCATGGGCGGACAGACCAGTGGCGAGACCATGGCCTTCGACTTCCTCTGCAGGGTTGGCGCCGGCGTCAATTCCGACGCCATGCACGCCGAGCGCGTGGACGGCTACAATCCGCTCGCCGTGGTTGACGCCGTTGACCGCAAGCGCAAGCTCATCGAAGATCGCAAGGGTCCCGTGCTGCTTGAAACCATCACCTACCGCTACTCGGGCCACTCTCCGTCCGACGCCTCGTCCTACCGGGTCAAGGAAGAGATCGACCTCTGGCAGCAGCAGGACCCCATCGCCTCCTTCGCCGCCGAACTCAAGCGCGTCAAGGTGCTCGACGACAAAGCACTGGCCAAGATCGACGAAAAGGTCATTGCCCAGGTCACCAAGGCGACCCGCCTCGCGGTGGATCTAACCGTTTCGCCCCGCCTGCCCGCCGAGGCGATTGGCGACGTGATGTTCTCGAACCGCCCCCGCGACGCCCGCGGGGAAGATAAGCCCGAGGTGCTGCACCCCATGGAGGAGAATCCCCGGGTTCAGGCAATTGCCCGCAAGTCGCGCAGCGCGTTCGAAAACGGCAAGCCGGTTTCCAAGAACAAGCTCTACCAGTACCGCGACGCCATTTTCGAGGCGATCATCCACCGCTTCTACAACGACCCCACCATGATCGCCTACGGCGAGGAAAACCGGGACTGGGGTGGCGCGTTCGCCTGCTACCGCGGCCTCACCGAGGCCCTTCCCTACCACCGCCTGTTCAACAGCCCGATTTCCGAGGGCACCATCGTCGGCAGCGCCGTGGGCTACGGCCTCGAAGGCGGCCGGGCCCTGGTCGAGCTGATGTACTGCGACTTCATGGGCCGGGCCGGCGACGAGATTTTCAACCAGCTCGCCAAGTGGCAGAGCATGTCGGCAGGCATCCTTGAAATGCCCGTGGTGCTTCGCGTCTCGGTCGGCTCGAAGTACGGTGCGCAGCACTCGCAGGACTGGTCTGCCATCTGTGCCCACATCCCAGGGCTCAAGGTCGTGTTTCCTTCCACCCCCTATGACGCCAAGGGCTTGCTTAACACCGCGCTGCGCGGCAGCGACCCCGTGGTCTTCTTCGAAAGCCAGCGTCTCTACGACATCGGCGAAATGTTCGAGCCCGAAGTACCCGCAGGATATTACGAAGTGCCCTTCGGCCCTCCCGCCCAGCGCCGGGTAGGCAAGGACATCACCCTTGTCACCGTTGGATCGACGCTCTACCGAGCCATCGAGGCGGCGGACATACTGGAACAGAAGTACGGCATGACCGCCGACGTCTTTGACTGCCGCACGATCAACCCGCTGGACTACGGTCCGCTGGTCGAGTCGGTGAAGAAGACGGGCCGGGTGCTGCTCTCCTCCGACGCATGCGAGCGCGGATCGGTAATGCAGACGATCGCCGCCAATCTTTCGCAGATGGCCTTCGATCATTTGGACGCCCCCCCGGTGGTGGTCGGTTCCCGCAACTGGATCACCCCCTGCGCCGAGATGGAGAACGACTTCTTCCCGCAGGCCTCCTGGCTGCTGGACGCCATCCACGAGCGCATTGTGCCGCTTCCCGGCCATGTCGTGGGAAGCAACCAGACCACGGGTGAAATGCTCCGCCGCAACCGCGAAGGGGTCTAGCCACCAGCGGGCAAAGTCCCTCCATACAACCCCGCCCCGGCCCTGCCGGGGCGGGGGTTTTTGTGATTTGGTAGGGCGAACCGACCCGGTGAGCCGGGGCGGTCCCAAGGGCGGCTAAGGATACCGAGTACGCCGTCGACGAAATAAAAGACGCCACCAACCAATTGGCGCTCGCGCGGAGGGCTGGGCTCGTTTTCCGCCGGACGGTGGTGGTGAAAGGGGTGCGTACAACGGGGATATGCACGCCCTTCCACCTTGCGCGGTGCGGCGGCATCCCCCGGTCGGCGGCGTTCGTAGGGGTGCCGTGAGGCGCTATCCCCTGTCGTGTGGCGGCGCTACCCAAAATAAGAGGTTAAAAGGGAGCGGTCTGCTCAGGGCTGGAAAACGCGGAATAACCGCTTGCGCAGACCTTGCCTG
>CBFGVE010000391.1:0-3283 GCA_965651915.1 uncultured bacterium | reverse complement strand
CGCCGGCGGTGACGCGGAGCAGGAGGCCTGGGCTCGTCATCTTGCCGGTCAAGGCCGGGGTGTATCCCCGGTAATGGAGCGGGTCTACTTCCGCTCAATCTACTTCCGGGAGCCTGGAGGCATCCTGTTTGAAATCGCGACGGACAAGCCAGGTTTTACTGTGGACGAAGCTCCGGAGAGCCTGGGTGGAAGGCTGATGCTGCCTCCGTGGATGGAGGTCCGCCGGGCCGAGATAGCATCGTCCTTGCCGCGATGGCCCGAATCGCCTGTGCTTCCTTCTTAGCGCCATAGACTTGCGCGAATCATCCTCCGTTTCGGCCACTTTAGTTTGACGGGTCGCCCGCCGCAGCGTATTTTACGGATAGTAAAACGTTTTAACATCCAACTCCGGCTGGATTGGACGCTGCCGCCCGGGCAAAGGGGGAAGGCGAGCGCCGTACTGCCGGTGTACTCGGCGAGGTTTACATGGAGCGCCTACATTTCAGGTCCGTACTGGTTCTAAGCGGAGTCCTCCTGCTTGGCGGGGTGCTTTCCTCCCGTTCCGAGGTTATGCTCCAGTACTTCAACACGCCCTACACCGAGTTGATGAACAAGCTGCCGGAGCTCGCGGAGACGGGCTACGGTGCGCTCTGGCTTCCCCCGCCTACGAAGGGCAGCGGCGGGCTGTCGGTGGGCTACGACCTGTGGGACCCCTTCGATTTGGGAGGCAAGGACCAGCGCGGCACGTTCAAGACCCGGTACGGCACTGAGGAGGAGCTGCTGCGCCTCATCCGCATGGCCCACCGCTTCGGTATCCGCATCTACTTCGACAACATCATGAACCACCGGGCCTTCGACATCCCGGGGTACAACGCGAACACGCCGATCGACATCTATCCTGGCCTGCTGCCTGAGGACTTCCACCTGCGCGTGACCGAGGATGGCTTCTACCGCAAGTGGGACAACACCCGCGACTGGGGCGACGTGTGGCAGGTTCAGCATCTGGGCCTCGCCGACCTGATCGACATCGCCCATGAAACACCCAACGGAAACTTTGGAACGTTCGAGGGAGCATCGCACCCAAAGATCAGCTTCGTGCGCGACCCGCAGAGGCCTGACTACTACGACCGGGCGCCCAATGGTGACTGGGTCGGTTTCGGCAATGTCACCCAGGAGATGCTCGACAACAACCCTGGCTACTATACCGAGGATGTCGGTGCCTACCTAATGCGCGCTGTGCGATGGTTGATGGACCGCACTAAGGCGGATGGGCTTCGTCTGGACGCGGTGAAGCATGTGCCCAGCTACTTCTTCGGCCAGCAGTGGGGCGAGGGCAAGGACAGCAGCCATGCGGGCTACACCGGGCAGATCCAGTGGCAGTTCAACATGACCCGAGGCTTTAGCGACTGGGGCAACCACCGCGATACCGTGTTCAGCAGCGAAAACCCCCGCGACGATGCGATGGTATTCGGCGAGCACCTCGGCGCCCCTCCGGGCTTCCAGGAGTATGTCGACGCGGGGATGCGTCTGCTCGATGCGCCCCTCCACTCCAAGATGAACAGCATTCTCGGCATGCCCTGGGGCGACCTGAGCGGGATGGACCAACCCGGCCACAGCGGGAATCCCACCTTCAACCACCATACCGGCGTCATGTTCGCCCAGAGCCACGATGACGACTACTACAACCGCCGCGAGCTGCAGCACGCCTACTACCTGACCCGGGCCGGTCTTCCCAACATCTACACCGATGGCAACTACCAGTCCGAAACCCTCCAGGGTTCCGGCGGCGCCTTTCCCCGGCACGCCAACAATCCCTTCCTCGGCCAGTTCGGCGATATCCGCACGCCCAACCTGGTCTACATCCATAACCACTTCTCCCGCGGTGATCAGATCGCCAAGTGGGCTGACAACGACATTGTGGCATACGAGCGCCGGGACAAGCGCGAGGGCGGCATGTCCGACGCCGACGGAACGGTCATGCTGTTCATGATGAATGACGACTATTCCTCCGGGCATGCCCGGCCCATCGAGACGACCTTTCCCTCCACCCCCTTTGTCAACGACCAGTACCTCTACAACTACTCCAGCTACGGCGGGGGCTTCTACGTCTACGCCTCGCAGATCCGCAACGGCAACGTGATTATCCCTCCGGGTGGCTACTTCGTGTTCTCGCTTCGCAGCCCTGAAGAGTCGGACCTCTGGCGGAGCGCTGGCGGCAGCCCGCTTACTATCTATCAGGACGGCCAGCAGGTGAACGATACCGTGGCGATGGTCCGCCGCGATGGACCTAATGGCGACCCCCAGTTCAACCCCTATGGTTTGGTGAACCGTGGCTATCCCGAGGGCGTCACGCCCGCACCCTACACCTATATGGTACAGGTGCCCCGGGTGACCTCGGCCACCAACTTAAATTTTGTGGCGAGGGTGGACGGCTCTGCGAAGGATGTACGCTTCAAGCTCAATGGTGGCGTCGACCTGAACGAGCAGATGGCAAATGTACCTGGCAACATGTCCGACGTGGGCCGCCGCGATACCCCGCCCGCGCTGTCCACCGATACGTTCCTCGGCTGGGAGTTGAGCCAGTTTGTTAGCCGTATCGGGCCGGAAAAGTTTGCTGCCGCCAACACGGACCGCAACAAGATTGGGTCCGGCGGGGCCGAGACTTATGAGTTTACCGTGGGCACCAATGGCCATGTACGCTTTGATGGTCCCGAAGACGCGAACGACTACATTGGCGCCTACACCGCGCAGCGGGTATGGCACGACCCTGCGGAGGTAACGGAATCGGATGGAACCAACACCTACCAGCACTTTTTCCCTGCGCCTGAGAATGCCGATAACGCTCCGGTTTATCTCTGGGTGCAGACCGTCGCACCCAACGAGATCAATCGCGTGGTTGTCTATTACACGACGGATGGCACGAGCTGGCCCGAGGGAGCGGGTGGCCAGCCCCGCGGTACAACCCAGGTGCTGGAACTGCCCTGGAAGTTTACAGTGGGCGACCGCGACTATTGGGGCGATGTGGCACTTCCCGCCCAGCCGGCTGGCACGGTGGTCCGCTACAAGATCGGCGCGTTCAAGCAGCAGGGGGAGGGCACCTGGGAAATCGTCGCCCCGAGCGGTTCCGCTGAGGTCGCCCGCAAAAAGCGCATGATGGGGACCTGGCAGATCACCAATTTCAACGCAGCCGCAGTGAGCTACTACCCCCACAACGACTGGGCGACCTGGAACATGGAGACAGGTCTCGTCGACGGCGTACACTTCGTGCAGGCCCGGGCCTACCTCGAACGCGACGGCAAGGCCT
>CBFGVE010000390.1:0-3286 GCA_965651915.1 uncultured bacterium | reverse complement strand
CCCCAACACCCCACCAAACCCACACCACCACCCGCAGAGCCCACCAGCCGCTCCAGGATAACGTCAACATCAAGATCGAAGTATGCCCGGATCAGTGCTTCCAGACCTGGGAAGGTTTTGGCGGCGCGGTGAGCGAACAGGGATGGAAATCGCTTGCTGTGCTTGCCCCCGAGGAGCGCGAGCGCTTTATCTCCGAGGTATTCGGCGGAGGGGGAAAGGCTTTCGATTGGATACGCCTGCCGATAGGCGCGAACGACTTCGCCCTCGATGCCTACAGCTTTTCCGAGGTGGAAGGCGATTATGGAATGGAGCACTTCTCAATCGATCGGGATCGGAGCTATCTCATACCCTTCATTCGCGCGGCGCAGGCGGTCAATCCTCGCCTGCGCTTCCATGCCAGCCCGTGGAGCCCGCCAGCCTGGATGAAGGTCAGCGGGCGCATGGATGGGGGCGGAGAAAGCAGGCTTCGGGACGAACCCGCTATTTTGCGGGCCTATGCCCTGTACCTCCGACGCTTCATCGAAGCCTATGCGGACGAGGGCATCCTCATCGAGCGACTCATGGTGCAGAATGAAATGGACTCCCCTGCGACCTTTCCCAGTGGACAGTGGACCCCGGAATTTTTCGTGCGCTTCCATCTTGATTACCTTAAGCCTGAATTCGATCGGGCCGGACTGACCACCGAGATCTGGGCAGGGACCTTCCGTTCAGTTAATGGGCTCCAGTCGCATGATTGCTTCCTGAATCCGGATTTCCGTCGATTCGTGAAGGGAGCGGCCTTCCAGTATGCCTATCCCAAAGCGATTCAGGAGCTTTCCGTCCTCTACCCGGGCACGCGCCTCATGCATATGGAAAGCGTATGCCACAATGGCGCCAACTCGCCGGAGGAGGCTGCATGCCAATTCGACGATTTCCTTGGCTATGCCGGGGCGAATGTGTCGGTGTTCACCTACTGGAACCTGGTTCTCGACCAGAACCGCAGAAGCACCTGGGGCTGGAAGCAGAACTCCCTCTATACGGTCGATACCGCGGCCTCGAGGCTGATACGCAACCCCGACGCAGCCGTTTTCAGCCTGCTCGGCAGTTCTCTGCGTCCGGGCGCAGTACGGGTGCGGAGCTTCAGCTACCTGGCCAACACACTATGCTTCCGCAACCCAGATGACTCGCTCCTGCTGCTGTTTCGCAACCTCGAGTCCGCCCGGCATGCGGAAATTAGAGTCAGGGGCTCAGTCCAAACCATCGATGTGCCAGCCCGTTCCCTCTGCGCGGTACACCTGACCTAGTTTCGCTTGGCATTGACGCGCTAGCTGTGGCAGGATGGGCCTGCAATGAGCGCTTCCCGGTCAGACTCAACGCCCGCAACGCCTAGGCGTCTATATCTACTAGCCGCCGCCAGCACCGTGGCTCTAGCTGCCGCCATCGCGATACCCGCCTGGCGAGACGCGCAGCACAGCGAGGAGTACCGCTGGGTTAAACGGGACATGGCCAGAATCTCCAACGCCATAGCCTCCTATACCCGCGCAAATCAGCGGTTGCCCATTCCCCCGGACGCGCTTGGAAGCGGGGAGGGTGTCGATGAATACGTGGCCCACAACGAGGAGGAATTGCTCAAAATCTACCGGATACTCGCTGGCCAGCAACCTCCGGGAAAGGACTTCCTTCTGATGGAGCCTGCGCGCTTCCTGCGCGATCCCTGGGACTCCGACTACCTGTTGAAATTCGACAGCAATGGCAACGGGCTTATCGAGTACTGGACCGGGGGCGAGGAGCGACTGGCAGCCCGCTTCATCATTGTGAGCGCAGGACCCGACCGCCAGCGGGGCAATCCCCAGGAATGCGACGACATCGTGGTTCTGTTTCCCAAGCGGAACCTGTGGAGCGCCACGAGCGAATAGTCCGGACCCGTTCCCCGATTGATTTTTAACGCTCCCCGCACTCTATGTCCCATAGCAGCTGACCTCATCCATCCGGAATCGGGGGCGCTATCGATAGCGCCAACGATTGCCCCAAATAGTTAATACCTGTAGGCGGGACGGAGGGATCCTATTCCGATAGCGACCCTGATCGTTCTCTCTGTCCCAGCAGGTGGAATGAACATGTAGTGTTTCCTACTCCACCCTTGCTTCCAAAGGATTTAGACGCTAGTAATACGGGTCAAGTTGTCTCATTCCGATACGCCATGAAGTCTGAATTCATTGAAAAGCTGATCAACCGCCTGGATCGGATCGATCCCGGCAGTCTACAGACCCATTTTCTGCGGCTCGCTTCGGAAAAAGGCCTCATGGAGACGATTTTTCATGCGATTCGGGAGGGGATTCTCGTCCTGGATGGCCGGGGCTGTTTGAGCTATGCCAACCGAGCGGCGGAAAAGTTGCTGGGTTTTTCCCTGGAGAGGGCGGAGGGCGAGCCTATCCAGCATTTTCTTGGAGACGTGGATTGGGATCTGGTGCTCAAGCTCGATGAGCAGGAGTGGTCGAGGCTGGTTAGCCGGGAGATCGAGATTACCTATCCAGAGCACCGCTTTCTAGATTTCTATCTAGTTCCGCTGTCCGTAGTCGAGGCCCAGGAGCGAGGGGCGGTCGTGATTCTTCGGGATGTTTCCCGCGAGCGCGAACATGCGGCCACGACGCTTGAGTCCGAGCGGCTGAGCGCGATTACCCTGCTGGCAGCCGGCGTCGCCCACGAGATTGGCAACCCGCTCAACTCGCTGAACATCCATCTGCAGCTCCTCGGACGGGAACTTCGCGCGTTGCCGCGGGAGCAGGTTGAGGAGCTGAGCGACCTGGTCGAGGTGGCCACGACCGAGGTCGAGCGCCTCGACCGTATCATCCACCAGTTCCTCGGCGCGATACGCCCTCAAATTCCCCAGCTCGAATCCGCGAATCTCCGCAGGCTGGCTCAGGACACCCTTGACGTTCTCCGCCAGGAAATTCGGAACCGGGGTATGCTGATCGAACTGGAGGCGGCTGACGAGCTGCCCGATGTAAAGGTGGATCCTGGCCAGGTGCGCCAGGCGTTCTTTAACATCGTCAAAAATGCCGTGGAGGCCATGGCCTCGGGTGGGCTGCTGACCATTTCGTTCGCCGCCAGCGACCGCTATGCGGGCATATCATTCCGCGATACGGGTCCGGGTATCGGCTCCGATCACCTAAGCAACGTTTTCGAGCCCTACCATACGACCAAGGAGGGTGGCACGGGTCTTGGGCTGATGATCGTACAGCGCATCATGCGCGACCATGGCGGTGAAATTTCAATTGAAAGCGAGCCGGGCAAGGGTACGACCATC
>CBFGVE010000389.1:0-3303 GCA_965651915.1 uncultured bacterium | reverse complement strand
ATACCACTATGGCGTTTGAATTTGATGACGATAAAAGCCAGGCGAACAAGCAAAAGCATGGTATCGATTTCGATGAAGCCCAAGCCATGTGGGGCGACCCAAGCCGGACTGTCTTTGTCGCGCGATTTCAGGACGAGGAGCGGAATGGCATTGTTGCCCGCGTTGGCGACCGGTTGTGGTGCGCGATATACACGCAGCGGGGAGAAAATATCCGGATCATTTCAGTAAGGAGGGCACGCGAGTATGAAAAAGACCTCTACTATAACGGCTGAAGAGTTTGATCAACGATTTGATCGCGGGGACGACATCTCCGCCTTCGTGGATCAGACAACCATAATGCGGCCCGGTGTCGAGGCTCGACGCGTCAATGTGGATTTCCCAGAATGGATTATCAGGAATCTGGACCTTGAATCAAAAATGATCGGAGTCAGCAGGCAATCGCTGATCAAACTTTGGGTCTCTGAACGACTCCAGCAAGAACGAAAAGCCAGAGCCTAATCGGGTCGCCCCTAGTGACCCGTGCGGCCTTTACGCCAGACCTGGTTAAACGGCTTTATTCAAACATGTTGCGACTGAAAGCAGGGCTAAAACAGGGCTTAGCGCCGTTTTTTGGGGACGAAAACGGGCTCTAAGCCCGCCCTCCTATCCGCGTTCATCTGCGGTTTCCCACCACCCCCGCCCAGGGGTTTTGTTGGGGAATGCCGCGCCGCCGTCCGAATTCTCGTGCCCTCCGAGCAAGCTCGAAGGGCGTAGCGCCCCATGACAACCATTGCCAGAAAGCAGCCCTACACCCTATTGGATGACGCCCGTCGCGCGAGAGGGTTCGGGGGTGGACGGGCCAGGGGGTTTGCGCTATCCTCGAGGGAATTAGCCAACCTGTATCGCTATGGGCGGCTGCCCTGGGGCGCCGTCCGCATCCCGAGGAGATTCCCATGAGCGCATCCAAGGAAGCCACGGTCGAGGCCCTGTCCGTCCTGCTCGCCAGCAGCTACACCCTCTACACCAAAACCCACAACTACCACTGGAACGTCACCGGGCCGATGTTCACCACGCTCCACACCCTGTTCGAAACCCAGTACACCGAGCTGGCCATCGCGGTGGACGAGATCGCCGAACGCATCCGCTCGCTCGGATCTTTCGCGCCGGGCAGCTTTACCGCCTTCGCCCAGCTCAGCACGGTGAAGGAGGAAAACGGGCGCCCCGAGGCCAAGGAGATGATCCGCGCACTCGCCGCCGACCAGGAGCGGATCGCCGACGCCGCCCGAAAAGTCATCGAGGCCGCCGAAGCGGCCGGCGACCAGGCCAGCGCCGATCTAGGCACCCGCCGACTCGACGTCCACGAGAAGCATGCCTGGATGCTCCGCAGCCATCTGGAGTAGCGCGGGACGCGAGTACCCATCTTTGCCGCGATCGTGACCTTCGGTGGTCTCCGCTACGCTCCGGCAGTCCCGATCTTCGTCGGTTTCGGGTCCATGCAGAAACCGCAAGTGGGTGGTCGGGGAAGGATATCGGTAGCGGGTGGAGTGCGGCGACGGCGAATCTAACCGACCCCTGCCGGGGTCGCAGCGTAGTTGTATGCCTGGTTCCCCGGGTCTGCGACCCGGGGCTAGTTTAACGGACCCCTCTGTGGTCGTGGCGCTTTATGCGTATCCGGCCCCCCCGGCCTGTGGGTCTGGGCTACGTCTGGCGGACCCCTGCCGGGGTCGTGGATGGCAGATGCCCCGGAAGCTTGCCCGCTGGGTTTCCCAGCCCTCCCCACGACCCTCGAGCTTGCTCGGGGGACTCGATGATTCGAGCCACCGATTCTCACCTCCCGGGCGAGGCCCACTTCCCTATTCCGAGGCGGGGGTGGTCTGGGCAGCCAAGACGGAGGGCGGCGTTGACTTGCGCTCGATGAGGTCGCGGAGGATGTGTATGGCCTCGCCCAGCAGGAGGTCGTTGCGGCGGGCCTCGGCCTCTTCCTCGGCCTTGTCGTCCTCCTCACTGCCGCTCATGGGGTTGGCCTGCTCGCGCATGCGGCGCTGCATGTCGTCGATCTGCTGGTCGGCGCGGGCGAGGGCAAGCCGGGCTTCGAGGTTGAGCGGCAGCTCGGTCATGCCCGTCCGCTCGCGGAGGCGGGCGACCAGTTCTTCATAGGCTCGGAAACGCTCGTCGTCGGCGATGCGCTTCGAGGATTGCTCCTTTAATTCGGCGACCAGCTCGGAGATGCTACTGTCGGCCGAGTAACGCAGAGGCCGCACCTCGGACCAGTCGAGGACATTGGGCAGGAACTCTTCGCCGATTTCGAGGGCGTCGTAGGCCGAGGGGATGACGATGTCCGGCGTGACGCCCTTGAGCTGGGTCGAGGCGCCGTTGATGCGGTAGAAGCCGGCAGTGGTGATCTTGAGCGCACCCAGCGCGGGGTTGAAGCGGTCGAGCGGAAAAATGGACTGCACCGTACCCTTGCCGTGGGTGCGGGAGTCGCCCACCACGATCGCCCGCCCATAGTCCTGCAGGGCGGCGGCGACGATCTCGGAGGCGGAGGCGCTCATGCGGTTGACCAGCACCACGACCGGCTTGTCCCAGAGGACTTCGCCGCTGGCGTTGCGCAGGATCTGGGTGCGCCGGTTGTCGCGCACCTGCACCACCGGTCCCGACTCCATGAACAGGCCGGCCACTTCGATAGCCTCCTGGAGGGATCCGCCCCCGTTGTTGCGGAGATCCAGCACAAGCCCCTCGGCGCCTTGATCTCGCAAATCTTCGAGCAGGCGGCGCATGTCGCGGGAGCAGCTCCGCGATTCCTCGTTGCCGTTGCGGATGCCCGACAGGTCGGCGTAGAAGTCGGGCAGGGTCAGCACGCCAATCTTGACCGGATCGCTGTCGCCGGCCAGCGGGGGCAGCTCCTCGGTGACCGCCTTGGCCGCCTTCTCTTCGAGCTTCACCTCTTCGCGGACGATTGCGATTTCACGGATGCCGGTTCCGCTGGCAGGAATGACGGTGAGGGTGACGGTGGAGCCCACCGGGCCGCGGATCAGGCGGACCGACTTGTAGAGCGGCCAGTAGAGGATTTCGACCGGGGCCTCGCCTTCCTGGGCTACGGCGATAATGCGGTCGCCGGGCTGCAGCTCGCCCTGCTTCTCGGCCGGACCGCCCGGGATCAGGCGCTCGACCTTGGCCGCGCCCTCCTCGGTGGTAAGCAAGGCGCCGATGCCGGTGAGCGAGAGGGTCATGCTGATGTCGAAGTCTTCGTTGGCCCGGGGCGACATGTAGGCGGTGTGGACGTCGTAGGCGTCCTGACTCAGTATGAATCCGTCCTGCTCAACA
>CBFGVE010000388.1:0-3308 GCA_965651915.1 uncultured bacterium | reverse complement strand
ATTCCGGTCCCGGGGACCCGAGATCGTCCGCCGTATGAATGATGAGCGCCTTGATCGTGCTCGCCTGCATATACTGGCCGGGAAACGAGCGCCCGTACTGTTCCAGAAGAAGGAGCGCCGATCCCGATGCGTTGGGCGTGGAGAAGCTCGTGCCCGACATGGACGCATAGTTGCTGTCGCCCGAGGAGTAAGGCACGCGGAGCGACGAGGCGTTGGCCACGATGTCCGGCTTGATGCGCCCATCGTCGGTAGGTCCCGACCCGCCCACGGTATAGGGCGTCGCCTTGCTTAAGTCGCGCTGGCCGCTCGTCACGGCGTCCTGAACCCCGCCTACGACCATGATATTCTTGGCCAGCGAGCCGCGGGGAACCGTGTCGAAGCCATTCTTCTGGTTGTTAGCCAGCGGATGAACCGCCGCATTGTATACCTCGGCCTGATAGCCTGCGGAACTTTGCCGGTAAAAGGTGGCGCCCGCAGCGGGCACCAGCGAGGTGCGGTAGTTGGCCGACGCCCGGAAGGGCAGGAAGTACGGGGCCTCATAGACCAGCCGGTCCAGATCGCTGTCATGGGATCCATACATGCCAAAACTGCTCGATTCGCGGTGGCCCCAGGATCCAAAGAAGTGGGGTGCCGAGGTGCCGGAATAGCTGCCATTCAGCCAGCCCGCCACAAACCCATAGGACTGGTTCGCCACCTGCAGCTTGCCCAGAGCCGACCCGGGACTCGCCATGGCCGCAGCGGTCATCTCCGACAAATCGTTGTTGGACGAATAGGCATGGATCTTCGCCTGGGGAGCCATCCCCCGGGCCGCCCCATCCAGCCCCTTCGCCACCATCACCCCGGTAACTGCGGTGGGGTGGCTGTCGCTGCCGCTCCCATCCTTCTGCTCGACCCGACCCTCGAATTCACGGTGAGACACCCGCACATTGCTGATGTCCCACACCCCGCCGGTTGTACCCGCCCCCTGAAGGCCATAGGGCACATTCAGGACCGGCGTAGTGGCGGTGGTAATCCCCGCATTGGAACTAAACGCCACGTGGTAGACCGGTCCAGTTTCTTCATCGTAACCCACCAGTACCGCCTCGTGATCCCCATCGACGACCCGCCTGGGCGCCCCGACACGGTCGGCCCAGGCCTCGGCGCGGGCCAGACTTTCTTCGTGCTGTTGGTTCAGCTCGGCTACCCGCCGGGCGCGGTACGCGGGGTCTGCCAGACGTCCCTTGGGAAGCCCGGCGCGCACCCGAGTGGCCTCCGGAGCATCTTCCACTGGAGCAGAAGCTGCTGCATCGCCGTCCGTTAATCCATCCGCCACCGGAGCGAGCACAGCAGTGGGCGGGGGAAGAGCCTCCGCCGCCGGCTCGGGGGCATCGCCCTGGGCGAGCCGCTCGGCTTCGCCATTCGAAAGAGGTTCCGCCTCCGCGGCAGGAGGGGCGGATGTTGGATCGGATTCAGCCGATGAAGTGTCACCGACCGACCTATCGGTCCCGTTCGGCGTGGACGCCGAAAGATCGCTGGGCTCCGATGGTGTGCTGCTCCGCTCCACCGATACATCCCGCCCGCAGCCAACCAGCGAAGCCGCATACACTATCCAGGCTGCCACCAAGGCGATCGCCAGCGCAATGGACCCCGCCCGACTAACAATGCTTTTCCCACCTTCCCTAGTCATAACGTTATCCTCCCACTAGTGTTTTAACTTTGTGAATGATCGCCGTTTCAAAGAAAATGCGATTCCTCACTGTTTCGGACAAGTAGACTACCCTCGGGAAACGTGCAGGTTAAAACGAAAGGCTGAAAAAAATAGAAAATATATTTTTAACAAGCTCATTACCCCCGTGTATCTGTATCAAATTGTTTCACTTTTTTTCATCGCAAAGGCAGGAAGCAAGGTGTCTGACACCTAATTGGAAGGAACGAATATGAGTGCTAATTATAAACCGGTTCGCCATCCCCTCCTCTCATCGCTGTATGCTTTCGCGCTATGCGGGGCCATGCCCAGCGGAGCCAGCGCCACGATGTTTCTCTACGAGGGCTTTACCTACAGCACCAGCAGCGGAACGTGGCTCTCCAGTCTTTCCTCGTCGGGAGGGGTGGGCTGGAGCGCCGCCTGGGATGCCGGCGGACGCTCGGTGACGTACCAGCAATACGATTTCTTTGGCGCGAATCCGCCCCAGGGCGGCATCCCCACCCCGCAAGGAGGGGCCTCCAATAAGGCCGCCGTACATGCCTCCGCCGCGTCCCGCCGAACCACTGACCTTGCCTCTAAATTCCCCGCCGGCGGCACCGTCTGGTTCTCGTTCCAGGTGGCCTTCCGGGGCGTACCAACCGCGCCCATCCACATGGGTTTCGCCAGTGGAACAGCTACCGCCAGCGGAATGGGAATCACCCTGGCGACCAACGGGCGGCTGTACGGACGCCTCAACGCCACCCTGTCCTCCCAATCGCTCGCCATCCCGCTTTCCGAGGCAACGTTCAACACCGGAGGAGCGAACCGGTCCTACTACATCCTGGGGCGCCTCGTGCGTGGATCGGGAGGGTCGGCAGACACCGTCCACATCTGGGTAAATCCCGGGCTCGGTCTGCCCGACACTCCCACCTTCAGTATCACTGGGGCGACCCTTGCAGCCATCCCCGACCGCTGGAGCTTCAACAACGCCGCCTCTAGCTCCTCCGGGCTCTCGAATGTAGCCATCTGGTTCGACGAGATAAAAATGGGCACCACCCACGGCTCGATCACCGGGGCCTGGGGAAACGGATTCGTACTCCTTCTAGGTTCAGGTCCCGCACCCGGGCTCTGACGCTCGCACCCCACCCTCTCCAATTCAACGGGCAGGATAGCGTCCCCGCAGCCCATCCGGCTGCGGGGACGGGGCAGGCACTATCCTAAAGAAACGAAGGGCTCCCGTTCCACGCTCACCGGGACAAACCCGACTGCTTCCAACGAGAGCCCTCCGTCAAATCCGTCCAACTCTCTTAAAAATTTCGCACCGCTATTACTTCAAAAAAAGCGACCCCTGGCGGTCGCAGAGCCGCCTTCAGTCAATCAGCGAGACCGCCGGGCCGTACTGCTCAGGAGGGGGCAAGACTGAACCTCCCGCGAGAATCTCTATCCGGTAGGGATCAGCGGCCAATCTACTCCCATAGCTTTAAGCCCGTCAAGGCAAACCCCAGCCCAATGTACGCTACGATTCCAAATCCGAGGGAGGCAAACTGGCCGACGGGTCAATGTCGTGATGGGGAGCGACATAGTTGTCTCGAGCCTGCACCGCGACGGCCAGCGCGAGACCTGGCTGGTGACGGCCTTCGAGAAA
>CBFGVE010000387.1:0-3309 GCA_965651915.1 uncultured bacterium | reverse complement strand
TTCTGGCTCACCGTGAACTGTTCGGTGAAAATTTCGGCCAGGCTCTCCTGTGGCGCTTTTTTCAGGGCCTCGTTGAACGCGGCGATGAGGTCGAAAATACTCACGTCGTTGAGACTGAGGCTGGGATCGGCCTCGATGTGGACCCCATCCCCGTCACGGGCGAAGACGTTCTCGCGGGTCAGTTCCAACTGCTCCAGATGGATGGCTGCGTCTTTGAACTTCTTATACTCGACGAGCTGCCTGACGAGGTCCCAGCGGGGATCCTCCTCCTCTTCCTCGGGTTCCTCGGTTCGGGCCTCCACGGGAAGCAGCATGCGGCTTTTAATGACCATGAGGGTGGCCGCCATGACGAGGAAGTCGCCGGCAATGTTCAGATCGAGCATGCGCATCAGATCCAGGTAGCTCATGTACTGGTTGGTGATGCGCTCGATGGGAATGTCGTAGATGTCGACTTCCTCGCGCTTGATCAGGTAGAGCAGGAGGTCGAGGGGACCCTCGAACACATCGAGTTGAACCTTGTATTCGGCTGATTCGCTCATGCTAGCGGCCCAACCCCACCGCCCGGCGGGCATGCTGCAGGACTGGGCGGGCTATGGCACGGGCCCGGTCGGCACCCTCTTGAAGCACCCGCTCCACATAGTCCATGTTCCGGGCCAGCTCGTCGCGGCGCGCCCGCAGCGGAGCGAAGTGGTCTTCGAACAATGCAAACAATTCCTTCTTTACGGTGCCATAGCCCAGCCCCCCGGCCCGGTACCGGGATGCCATGTTGTCCTGCTGTGCAGGCGTCGCGAGCAGGCGGTAGAGCGCAAACAGATTGCACGTCTCGGGATCCTTCGCATCCTCAAGGCCCTTGCTGTCGGTAACGATGCGCATGATGCGCTTCCTGGTTTCGACAAGATCCCCAAAGATTTCCAGGGTGTTGTGGTAGGACTTCGACATTTTCTGCCCGTCGATGCCCGGAACCACGGCCACCTCATCCGGGATCGAAGGCTCGGGTACGGTGAACACTGCTTCGCCGTACTGATTGTTGAACTTGATGGCAATGTCCCGGGCCACTTCAAGATGCTGCTTCTGGTCCCGGCCAACCGGAACCAGGTTCGAGCGGACGATAAGGATATCCGCCGCCATCAGCACCGGGTACGAGAAAAGGCCGTGGCTGGCGGGAATACCTTTGGTTGTTTTGTCCTTATAGGAATGGCAGCGCTCCAGTAGCCCCATCGGGGTCACCACCGAGAGCAGCCAGCTCAGCTCGGTTACCTCGGGAACATCGCTCTGGCGGTAGAAGGCGGTACGGCTGGGGTCCAGACCGCAGGCGAGGAAGTCTAGGGCCACATCTGTCACCCCCTGGCGGAGCTGGGCCGCGTCGGTGACCGTGGTAAGGGCGTGGTAGTCGGCGATGAACAGGAAAGCCTCGCCTCGAGCCTGAAGCTCGATCGCGGGCCGCATCATTCCGAAGTAGTTGCCCAGGTGAAGCTTACCCGAGGGTTGAATGCCAGAAAGTATTCGCATAGGAGGAAAGGTCGGTCAGGGTGCCTAAAAGCTTTGCAGACTAGCGGATGGGTCATCCGGGAGCAAAAGAAAAATTCGTGCCGGGAACGCACTCCCCGGCCTCCTTTTGGGCGGTTAGCCGACGGGACTCGATTTTGAACACGTGGGAGGGTGATGGGTCGAATGCGGATGTGTCGGACGCGCTGCGCCCCACGGTTTCAACCCAGATTTCGCTTCAAAACCGCCTATGAGCACTCCATCGAAGAAGATTACTGCATCCATCGCCCCGCTGCTGATCGGTTGTTTGGCCATGCAGGCCGCGTGGGGCGAGATAACGCCCCACGCACCTGCCATTCCCGGCAGTCCTGCCACACCGGCTCAAATCTTGAGCACCGGTCTGGCCGACGCGGTGGAAAAAGTTATGCCCGCCGTGGTCGTAATCCGCACCCGGGAGACCCGGTACCGTCTGGCGCAGGATGGGTTTTTCGGTAGCATCTACCGAATACCGGAGCATCTGGCCGGACAGGGATCAGGTATCATTCTCACCCGGGATGGCTATGTGCTGACCAACAACCATGTGGTCAACTCGGCGAACGAGATTCAGGTCGTACTCCCCGAGGGCGAGGTGTATCCGGCCGAACTGGTAGGTCGAAACCCCCAAGCCGATATTGCCGTGCTGAAGATACAGGCAGACCGAGACGTGGAGTTCCCCTTTATTCGTACGGCCAATTCCGACGAACTCCGTGTGGGGGAAATTGTCATCGCAATAGGGTCCCCATTCAGCCTGCACAGCACCGTCACCATGGGCATTGTAAGCCAGAAAAACCGGAGCTTTAGCCAATTCCCCTTCGTGGACTTCATCCAGACCGATGCCGCGATCAACCAGGGGAACAGTGGCGGGCCTCTGGTGGATCTACAGGGACGAATGGTGGGCGTGAACACCTTTATTCAAACCGCCGGCCCGGTCAGCCCCGGATCCATCGGCATTGGCTTCGCCCTTCCCTCCAACATGGCGGTGAAAATCGCACGGGCCATCATCGAAACCGGCGAGTCGGCGCTGCCCTGGATTGGCATTGTCATGCAGGGGCACCCCGAAGGAGTGGCCGTCTACAAAGTATTGAGGTCCTCTCCAGCCGATCTGGCTCGCGTACGCAGCGGGGACATCATCACGTCGCTGGGCGGTCGCCCAATCCAGCGCACCACCGATGTGAAGGAGGTCATGATGGCGGCTGAAATCGGCCTTCCCCTCCCCCTCCGCCTGCTCCGAAACGGCGAAGAGGTGGAAACCACGATCACCCCAGCAGCCCTTCCCCTGTCCCTAAGCGAATAGGTCGCCAGTTTTTGGTTGCGGTTGGCCGCATTTCCGTCAAAATGCGCCTTTTTGATGCCTAGACGGAGAACGACCCCTTGAACTACGCCGAGCGCGCCCGCGAAGTGATGGATATTGAGATCGACGGACTTCAGAAAGTTCGTAACGGGCTCGGGACGGCCTTCGACCAGGCCGTGGAGCGCATCCTTTCAACGCTCCAGTCGGGCGGGAAGATTGTGCTCACCGGCATGGGCAAGAGCCTGCATATTGGGCAAAAGCTGGCCGCCACGCTCACCAGCACCGGATCCCCTGCCGCCATTCTCCACCCATCGGAGGCGATGCACGGCGATCTGGGGGTGATCCGGCCCGGCGATATCCTGCTCGTACTCAGCTACTCGGGAACCTCCGACGAAGTCATCGCCCTGTTGCCTGCCGCCCGCCGAATCGGGGTCTATATTATCGCCTTCACCGGCGACCCAGCCAGCACCCTCGGCATTCAGTCCGACCTGGTG
>CBFGVE010000386.1:0-3314 GCA_965651915.1 uncultured bacterium | reverse complement strand
GCAACGCCTACCAAAATCAGCCGTTTTTCACTTCAAACTGCGGAACTTGGGCTAGCCGCTCTCCATCCTGCTAGTCGGAGGATACCTCAAGCTCGTCAGGATTGAACCTGAACCGACGCTCTCCCTCTTTAGGAATAAGCACGCCGACGTCACGAGCCGTCACACGCGTGACGTGACCCGCTTCGACCGTGGCTTGAGTGCCCCACATCTGCAGCAGATGGTTCCCGCCTTCCATCGCTTTCAGACGCGCATGGTATTCCCGCTTCCCCTTCGGGCTGACCGCGTCTATTGCAGTGCCGAGATAACGAATTTCCCCAGACTCCATCGGGATCGCAACCCACTTCGCGTTGCCTTCTGATGGATCGTCGCCCTCAACCTTCTTGACGAACAGCTTAACAATTCCGGTGACTGTGAGCACAACCCCGCGATGGTCTTGAGCAACCTTTTCTACACGAGCATTCACCATCTCGATCTCCGGCCCGCCGGCGAAGACCATCGGGCATAGCATCAGGAAACACAGGCAGGCTCCGCTAATCGGGAAAATGTCGATCTTCATTGCACTATCCTTTCACTCCCATCGAAGGGTGGCTTTCTCCACGTCGGTTTAGAAGGATTTGACGCACTGGGTACCAGTACCTCCGAGGTGCTGATCGATGCGACACCTCCCTCCGGCCTGAATAGTAGCCTGAACTGGCCGCAATGGAAGTCCGCTATTCCGTTAGAACCGTAGGCCGGCGGCAAGCAGGCGGCGGCGCAGTTCGGCGATCACCCGCTCGTCGTCCTGGGACCCAGCCGACTCGAAGGTCGCGGAGAAGCGCAGGAAGGCGCCCACGTCGTCCCACGGCACGGTGGAGATGGAGTGCTCGCGGATCAGGTGCTGGGAGGCTTCCTCGGCGTTGGCGAAGGTCTTGGCTCCCGCCCCCTTGGGCGCAGCCACATAGAGGAAGAACGAACCCCCGGGCATTTCTGCCTCGAATCCGACCTCCTTGAGCACCGCGACAATGCGCTCCAGCCGGCTGGCGTAGTGGGCACGGATGCTGTCGGCGAGGGACTGGTCGGCAATGCCCGCGCAGGCGGCCTTCTGGATCGCCTTGAACTGTCCGGAGTCGATGTTGTCCTTCACCTCGGCCACCGCCTGCACCGCCCGGGCGGCGCCGGCGAAGAAGCCAAGGCGCCAGCCGGTCATGTTGTAGCTCTTGCTCATGGAGTGCAGTTCGATCGCGTGCTCCTTGCCGCCGGGACGGGAAAGAATGGAGCTGCGGGGCTGGTTGTAGACCAGCGTCGCGTAGGCCGCGTCCTGAACGATAAGGATGTTGTGCCGCTCGGCGAAGGCGATGATTTCGTCGTAGAACTCGGGGGTGGCCGCCGCGCCGGTGGGGTTGTTGGGGTAGTTGATGTAGAACAGCTTGGCCCGGTCGGCCACGGCGGGGTCTATGGCCTTGAGGTCGGGCAGGAAGCCGTTCTCGCGGCGCAGCGGGATCTTGACCACCTCGCCGCCAAGGTAGCGGGCATGGGTGCCGAGCACGGGATAGCCGGGGACGGTCATCAGCACCACGTCGCCGGGGTTGACGAACGCCAGCGGCAGCATGGCCAGAGCGGGTTTCGAACCGATCGAGTGGTTGATTTCGGTCGCGGGGTCGATACCCTCCACACCGAAGAAGGTGCGGAGATAGTCGGCGGCGGCCTGCTTGAAGGCCTCGATGCCGTTGTCGGCGTAGCCGCGGTTCTCGGGCAGGTCCACCTCGCGCTTCAGCGCGTCACGGATTGCGGCAGGGGCCATCTGGTCGGGCTCCCCCACCCCGAAGTCGAGCAGCTCCACCTCGGGCCGGGCCTTGCGGGCGGCCTGCTTGGCCCGCTTGATTTTCTCGAACTTGTAGATCTCGTTGGACTCACCGAACTTCGCGCCGCCGATGCGGTCGGCGAACAAACTCTGCAGATTCATAGGGAAAACTCCGGGGGTTGAGGGAAAGAAGCCGGGACCATAGCCTGAACCCCGTCCGGGTTCAAGCGCGGGATGGCGGGGCCAAAGCGCTTCTCCAAGAGCGGAAGCAGGAACCGCCAGCACGCCCGGGAAACTCCAATGCCTGGACAAGACGCAGGGCCCGGGTTCCAAGGCATGGAGCGTCGCGTTCCGGCGGCGCACCGCAGGGGCTCGGAGAAAGGTGGGGTGAGTGACGGGACTTGAATCCGTGACTTCACCCCTTTTTTATTGGACTTTTTCAAGTAATTCGTTGCACGGGTACACAAAGGTACGTTATATTGCCGATTAAAGCCGCAACTTGCCGCTTGTAGTCAGCGCATAAAACTAACGTCGGGGGCTGTCATGGCAACCTTTGAAAAGAACTTTTTGAAGCATCACGGACGGGGGCTTATCCGCCGCACCGTGGCCGGGGCCTACGTGGGGGAATTCAATCAGGACGGACGCCGCCGCCGCAAGAGCTACGGCACGGAGGCGGAGGCCCGCAAGTGGCTGACCGAGCAGGGGGCGCTCAGGGACCGGGCCGGGGAAGCCGCCACGCAGCTCACGCAGGGACAGCTTGTGGACGCGCTGGAGGCCCTAGGACTTCTCCGGGAGGCTGGCGACCCGTCTACCCTCAAAGCCCTAGCCGAGGCCCACCTATCCCACCGCAGCGACCAGCACGCCGCGTTGCTGTCGGGCACCGTGTCCGAGTGGCTGGAGCGGTACCTCTACGACCTTGAACACCCGCAGACCCGCCGCAAGCCCGCCCGCGCCCGGACGATCAAAGGGAAGCGCATCCGGCTGAAAAGCTTTGTCGAGACGCACGGGAACACCCCCGCCGGACTCATCACGCGCACCGAGATTGAGGACTGGCTCACATGGACCGGGGCCAAGGGCCGCAACCTGCTAAACAACCAGATCGAGATTCAATCCCTGTTCAACTACATCGCCAAGAAATCCGAGGGCTTCGAGAACCGCGTGGCCCGCTTCCCTCAGGAGCGCGAGCAGGAGGTAGAGGCAGCCGCCATATTGACAGCGAAGCAGGCCGGGAAGCTTCTCCGAGCCATAGAGGACATTAGCCCCCGCTCCGCCCTTGTGCTCGCCCTAGGGGCCTTCGCCGGGATACGCACCGCAGAGATACTGAACGGGCCGGGGCTGGCGTGGAACTGCATAGACTGGGAGCGGGGGGAGGTTGTCGTCCCAGCTTCGCAGGCCAAGACCCGCCGCCGCCGCAGCGTGCCGATCGAGGACAATCTCAGGGCATGGCTGGACCGCTACCGCTTCGACGCCAGCGGGAACGCTCTTGCCGGACGCATAGCGCCCGTGTCCTCGACGTTCTGGAGGCACAAGCTCA
>CBFGVE010000385.1:0-3314 GCA_965651915.1 uncultured bacterium | reverse complement strand
GCGTGTTTCGTAGTGTCCACTCTTCCTCTCCCCATCCGAGTTCCGCCGCAGGCATCCGTGGGCCATCATCCCATACTCCTACACTCGACTCTCTCCCTCTCCCCATCCACAGTTAACCCTCACCGCCCCTCCCCGCGTCTCGCGGATATGCCGCTACAACCCTCCCCACGCACCCCCTTTCTGTACTACGATCTCGGAGAAACGCTCGTCTTTACAAAAATATTCCATACGCCTCCGTACGCCGCGCATGATGAGACCCCTGCATCGGGCTGGACCCCGGAGGGGTCCTTCAGCTTAGCCCCGGGTGCCCGCACCCGGGGAGGCGGAAGCCCCCAGAAATCCCATCGACCCCGGCAGGGGTCGGATAGATTCCCTGTGCTCCGCCCGCACGGCCCGCTCCAGGGTGGCAGGAGGGGGATCGGGTGCGGGCACCCTCCCGAGGTATGCGACCCCTGCCGGGGTCGTGTTTTTTTTTGTTCCGCGGATCCCCGGGTGCGGGGCGCCCGGGGCTAATGGAATCGATCCCTCGGGGATCGCTGGGGAGCGTGCGTTCGACCCTTCCGGGATCCGGGGTTCTCACCATCTGCTTCTTTGTCATTCCGAGTATTCCGTGGACCCTTTCCTATCCCCAATCATTCTGTCACAAAACGATTCTGACAATTTACCCTTTCACATCCTTCCGTGGAGGCTTGCAAACTTTGCGGGCTGCGGTACATTGGTCCGATTATCTGGGTGCCGTAGAATTGCATCGGTGTCTGGGGGCGACTGGTTTCGACGGGTTAGTTGAAGCTGTGGTTGCGTGCCGAGGACCCCGGTTGGCCTCGTAAAACTTCCGGGAAAAACCACAAGTGCCAACGAAGAGTACGCACTCGCTGCCTAAATAAAGGCAACGCGTTCCGCCGCTGATATCTGCTAGGCGGGCCGGAGCGACGACAGCAGGTTGGGGGATAGGCCGGGCACCCGGGCTTGTCTCCGTCATAAACAGGATGCTGGCTGAAACGGTGGCCCTGATTGACGGCAGCCGCGTAGGCGAGAAACGCAAAGTCAAAACACGCACGTAGACGCTACAGTGACTCTGATTCGGACGGGGGTTCGATTCCCCCCGCCTCCACCAGCCTTCGCAACGAGCGCAGCGAGCTTGCGAAGGCTGCCACGCCGGCTTGTCACGCCGAAATGAAATGAAGGCGGAAGGGCGGAGGCGGGCCGCGGGGAGCGCTCGTAGACTACGGCTTGGCGTGCCAGCCTGCCCCGGCGTAGCTTCCCGAGCTCCGCGAGGGACCGGAGCCGGGCAGCCGCTGAATGCGCTGCGAACTTCCGGGTCGCCAGCATTCGTTCACGAAGATGTCCTGCGTCAACGAGTGCTTTCACAATCGGCGCTCGAAAATTCCTTGCGGCAGGCGCTGATCATCCTGGCGATGGTGGGGCGACTCATCGTGATGGTGATGTTTAGCGGCTACGAAAACTTCGCAGCGGCTTTCGCGATGGGCAATCTCGGCTTCGAAACCCGCAAGGCGAAGTAGGGCCTAGCCCGCCGGGATTCTTTGGGGCTTGGAACCGGGCCGGACGAGACGATCCGCAAGCTGGAGCCTCCCGCTCTGCCTCCCCCAGTTGCGGCATTTTCACTGCACCACGAAGAACCCGAAGAGCACGAAGGGTTGGTGGCAGATTATTCCTCCGTGTACCCCGTGCCTCCGTGAGACCCAACACCGCCTCCCCAACGCCTAAACGACCGAAGCGCAAAGCTTAGAGCCTGTTTTCGGTCCCGGAAAACGGCTGTAAGGCCCGACAACGACCCGATAATGGTAGCAACAGCCTGCGTTTAAATAGGTTAAGCAGGTCCGGCGTGAAGGTCAATGAGCGCCGTGCTGACCTCACGCCTCGACCCCGGCACCATCACCGTGCTCAAGGGCAACAAGCCGCTCTGCCTGCGCATCCACCGCCAGCACCGGGTGGTGATCTACGCCTCGGACGACGCCTTTATCGACTTTGCCGTGGACTTTGATCCGGGCTGGCGCGAGCTGGAGGTGCCGCCCATGACCATGCTCACCATCCGCCACGAGGATGTGCGGTCCGTCGAAAACAGCGAATTCCGCTTCATACCCCAGGAGCGCAAAGGGACGAGCTGATTGATGATTTCGGATTGGGGACTGCGGATTATTTGCGGGCGCGGGCGGTTTTTATGGAAGCGACGACCATGGAAAGGATTTCGTTAGCTTCGTTTTTCAGATCGATCAAGCGCTTCTCGTCCATTGATCCGGCTTCGGCGATCAGCTCTATCCAATAAATGGATTCATCGCATTCTTCCTCGACGATGGCCATTTTTGCGATGAAGTCGGCGGGGGATTTGGCGCGACAGGCGGCGCGATAGTTTGCACCAACCGATGTGCCGCATCGGAGCAACTGGTTTCCAATCACTTTCGCGGTCTGGTTTTTCGGCAACGCTTCCACCAACCGGATCACCCTGATCGCGAAGGCTTTGGTTCTGTTTTTGAAATCATCCGCATTCATGGAGGCAACATATGACATTTTCAATCAACCCTCAACCTTCCGAATGCGGATTTGGGATTGCGGACTTCGGATTTACAAAATCTCAATTCCGATTCTTCCACAATCCCCAATCCGAAATCAGCAATCCACAATTGTCCGGCCGCCCGACCGGCGACTGGGATCTGATCCATGGTGAATTGGCGACCTTCACCGACCCGCAACGCGACCTGCCGCCTATCGACCGACTGGAAGGCTTTCAGCCCGGCGGGCACAGCATGTACCAGCGGGTGATGGTGCATGCAGCCAGGGGCTCAATCGCCTGTGCTGTATGGACTTACACCATGCATGCGCCTCAGAACGGCGAACGTGTCACCAACGACAATCAGGCCGATTTTTGGAAAAGTCGTCTCTATTCGGCACAAAACGCTTGATTTTGGCAATGCATCAATGTAGTTTATGGAGGTTAATTTGCGGCACTGTGTCCGGATTTCGGGTTTCCCGGAGACCTTCGGGCTTTTACCGAAAACATGATGAACGAAGGACGAAGGCTATGGATGAAAGATGGCTGACGGTCGATGACATTTGCAAATATCTGAATGTAAGCAACGAGACGGTCTACAAGTGGATCGAACAACGGGCTATGCCCGGTCATCGCGTCGGCCGTCGCTGGATGTTCAAACAAGACGAAGTGGACGAATGGGTCCGCTCCGGCGGTGCGGCTGACAAATCCGATAAGCCGGACACCGAGCAATAAGGAGCGACCATGGCCGAGCCGATTCACGACAAGATAAAACGATCCCTCCAGGCAGCCGAAGGCTTGTATCACC
>CBFGVE010000384.1:0-3320 GCA_965651915.1 uncultured bacterium | reverse complement strand
GACGGTCGCCGTCGAGCCGCTGGTAGTTCACGCCGAGACGATCCAGTCTTTGCTCGTTGGCTTTGAGACGCACCCGGAACTCGTCGTAGCTTCGAAGGTCAATCCTGGTCCATCCCGCTTCAGCCAAGGCCAGCAGGCGGGGCCACGTCATGTAATCCACCATATCCCGGCTCTTCACGGTTTCCGTCCACAGCGGACACTCAATGCCCAGAATGTTTTCCTGATTGAAGTATTTGCCCCAGTATCTATCCGGGACGACCATGCGGTAGATCCCCTCAATCCGGCGCTGCGCGCTTGGGTAGTCCAGATAGGTGAACATCCCCGGAGACAGAATGACCTTGCGCCCCTGCTCTGCCGCTTTGAGTCCCGGGTAGCTGCTTCGCCAGCTCTGCACCAGCGCTCCGTCAATCTCGCTCAGGCCACCATGGTCGATAATCTCGTCCCAGCCAATCATGGTCTTGCCACGCTGCTGGATCATCGAGTTCACCCGGCCAACAAAATAGCTCTGAAGGCCATTGATGTCCGTGTTGAGCTGCTTCGCCTTTTCTTTGCAGCTCTCACAACTCTTCCAGTGCTGCTTATTGGCTTCGTCGCCGCCAATATGGATGTAGGGAGCGGGGAATATCTCGACAACCTCATCTAGCACAGCGCCGATGAAGGCATAGTTTTCTTCGCGGGAAGGGCAAATGTTGTGCGGGCTCGTCCCCGCTTTGTTCAGGACCTCGATCTGGGCTTTTTCACACGAGAGTTCGGGATATGCCGCAATGGCCGCGACCGAGTGGCCGGGCATGTCGATTTCCGGAATGATCATGACCCCTCGCGCGTCCGCGTAGGCCACCATTTCCCTGAGATCGTCCTGCGTATAAAATCCTCCGTACGTCTTGCCGTTCTCGTTTCGCCAAGCGCCAACGGAGGTAAGCTTTGGGTACTGCCTGATCTCGACACGCCACCCCTGGTCGTCCGTCAGGTGCAGGTGGAAGCGATTGATTTTGTAAAGCGCCAGCAGATCGATTTGGCGAAGAATGGCCTCCTTGGGGAAGAAATGGCGGCTCACGTCCAGCATGTATCCCCGCCAGGGAAGAGAAGGCTTGTCGTTGATCTCGACGCAGGGCACCGTCCATGAGCCCTCGCTCTGCCTAGCCGAGGCGAACACCTCGGACGGGAGAAGCTGCAAGAGACTCTGCGTCCCATGGATCAGCCCAGCCCGGGCCGGGGCACGAATAACGATGCTTTCTGGCGTGACAGTAAGGCTATATGCCTCGGAGTCCTCATTCTCCGGCCCGCCTTCACAATCAATTAGTATGCTGCCTCCCGGAGCGTCCCCTCCCGCATGCAAGGTTGGCGCAAGGCTGAAGCCCATGGGCAGGGCGATGCGCTGCGAAAGAAAGGCGGCCACACCTTCCGCATGCGGCCCGCGATACAGGAGGGCGGTCTGGGAGGCAATGGCGAAAACGCCCGCCTTCGCCTCCATGCTATTTGGCCGCGGGATGATGGTGATGGGCTCGGCTGCGGACAGGTGGATTGAACAAGCCATAGCTACCAACTGGGCTCCTTTGAAGACATTTGAAGCACGCATTCGCATTCGCTTTCGCTTTGAAAATCCAACCGTTGAACTACACGTTTCAGCGCATTTTGCACGGGAGGCAACGACGACGCAATCGGTATTTTCAATATTTCCCAAACAGCCCCTCGATCCTGAAGGAGCACTTGAGGCTCGATCCATCTGTGCGTGTCCGGTTCTTCAGAAAACGCCTCGTGATATCCCTCCGTGAACTCCGCGCCTCCGCGAGCCCCATTCCCACCATCCCCGACCAAACAGCAATCCTTAGCGCCTGTTTTCGCCCCCGAAAAACGGCTCTAAGGGCCGAATTTGACCAAATTTTAGGAGCAAGCAACTGCCATCAAACAGGTTAACCTGGTCCGGCGTCGGAGTATCTGTAATGGCATAACCCTTAGCCGCCACACGTACCCGCCTGCGCTTAAGCGACTGGCTTTCCTGAAGGCCGGTCTACTTAGGCTGATTTTCCGCGCAGAGCGCCGCACGATCACCGTGGGGATGCGAATCGACGAGGATCGGGACTGCCGGAGCGCAGCGGAGACCACCGAAGGTCACGATAGCGACGAAGATTGGGGGGCGGGATCAGTTGCAGCAGCGCTGTCGCGGAACGGGCATGTCCACGGAGGGGGCGTCGTGCCTAGCCCGGGGCCTGCCCCTGGAACCCGGGCATTCAAATGAAATGCGCCCCGGAGGGCCGCGCGAGATTCTGGGGGGCTAACTTCTGTGAGCGGTAGTAAAATCCTCCACCGTTACGCCAGCCTGTCGTATGGCGCTCTTGAGGGTTCCGGCAGAAAGCGATGCGTGAAGTGGGACGACGCAGCCCTTTGTATCCCTGCGTAGAACAACATGACTCCCTTTTTGCCGCACCTGGTTAAACCCAAGGCGCTCAAATGCCCGGATAGCCTCCTTGCCGGATATTCGCGGCAATTCAGGCATATGCAGGGATCTCGAATGTGGTCAGGATGGGATGCGAAGGGGAGTGCTGGGGAAATTCTTCAAGATAGGCCTCGGTAGCCTCCTTCAGGTTCGCGATGGCTTCCTCTACACTCATCCCCTGGCTGGCCGTCCCGACCTCTGGACATTCCGCCACAAACCATTCTGCTTCTTTATGAATTACGGCTGTAAGTACCATATTCAATCTCCTAGGGGGACTATACGCCCAGGAACACAATCTTTCCACATCATTCCGCGATTAGCTGCGTTCTACATTGCGAGGTCCAAAAGGAACGGCGGGGGGCTAGAAGGCGTCGAGCACGCCCCGGATGTGCTTCTCGGTGGCGGCGGCGTCGCCCGGGCCCACCACGCACCAGCTCATGCGCTCGCTGCGGATCACCGCCTGGGCTAGTTCCTGGATGTCCTGGACCGTCACCCGCTCCAGGCGCTCGAGAATCACCGAGGGCTGGATGAGCTTTCCGTAGGCCATGAGGTTCTCGCCCGACCACATCATTTGGCTGCCGGTACTCTCCAAGCCCAGCCGGAGCTGGCCCGAGGCGTAATCCTTGGCCCGGCGCAACTCGGCGGCGCTCACCGGGCGCTCCCGCAACCGGGCCAGCTCGGCGGCGATCAGGGAGAAGGCCCGGTTCGCCCGGCGGCGGTCGAGGCCGGCAGTGATGTCGAGCGCGCCCGTCTCTTCAAAAAGCTGCACGCTGCTGTGGACCGAGTAGGCCAGGCCGTGACGCTCGCGCACAACCTGAAACAGGCGCGAACTCATGTTCTCCCCCAGCAGCACGCTCAGCAGCTTGAGGGCGTAGCGGCGGCGATC
>CBFGVE010000383.1:0-3323 GCA_965651915.1 uncultured bacterium | reverse complement strand
AGGAACCTTCCTTCTGAACTCGAGCTACGCCGCAGACCAGGTCTGGGAGCACCTTCCGCGACGGGCTCAGGAGCAGATAATCGCCCGCAAGCTTCGTTTCTATGTGATCGACGGCTACACGGTTGCCGAAGCCGCCGGAATGGGCAACCGCATCAACACCATCATGCAGACCTGCTTTTTCGCGATCAGCGGGGTTCTTCCCCGCGAAGATGCCATTGCGAAAATCAAGGGCGCGATCAAAAAGACCTACGGCAAAAAGGGCGAGGCCATTGTTCAGAAGAATTTCGAAGCGGTAGATCAGACGCTGGCCAACTTGCACGAAGTCAAGGTGCCCGCTGCGGCAACTTCTACCCGTAAGCTTCCACCTGTCGTACCGGCCAGCGCACCGGAATTCGTAAAGAACGTGACTGCCGTCATCATGGAAGACCGGGGCGACGAGCTTCCCGTGAGCAAAATGCCGGTGGATGGCACGTTCCCCACGGCAACGACCCAGTGGGAGAAACGGGACATCGCCCTGAAGGTTCCTGCATGGGATCCTGTGACCTGCACCCAGTGCGGCATGTGCGCGATGGTCTGCCCGCACAGCGTGATCCGGGCCGCAACCTATTCCGAAACCCTGCTGGCCAACGCGCCCGCAGGATTCCAGTCGGTCCCCGCCAAAGGCAAGGATCTACCCAAGGATCTTCGCTACACCCTCCAGCTATCGGTCGAAGACTGCACCGGATGCGAACTGTGTGTCGAAATCTGCCCGGCAAAGAACAAGGCCCAGGTCGGATTGAAGGCTATCAACATGGCCGACAAAGAACCTCTGCTTGAAACGCAACGGGCCAACTGGACGTTCTTCAACACCCTGCCGGAGGTCGACCGGACCAGCCTGAACCTGACCCTTCCCAAGCATGTTCAGTACATTCAGCCGTTGTTCGAGTTTTCCGGTGCCTGCGGCGGCTGCGGCGAGACGCCCTATGTCAAACTGCTCAGCCAGTTCTTCGGCGAACGAGCGGTGATTGCCAATGCCACCGGATGCTCCTCGATCTATGGAGGTAATCTGCCCACCACGCCCTGGACTGTAAACCGGGAAGGACGTGGCCCCGCCTGGTCAAACTCTCTATTCGAAGACAACGCCGAATTTGGACTGGGCTTCCGGTTGACCGCCGACAAACAGCGCGGCTTTGCGACTGAATTGCTCAAAAATCTCGCTCCGAGCGTAGGCGAAGGACTGGCGATGTCCATCCTTGAGGCTTCCCAGAAGACCGAGGCTGAAATCCTTGAGCAAAGGAAGCGCATCGCCGAACTGAACGGCAAACTGGCCAAGCTCAATCAACCTGCAGCCCGCCAGCTCCTATCGCTGAGCGAGTTCCTACTGAAACGCAGCGTGTGGATCCTCGGCGGAGACGGCTGGGCCTATGACATCGGCTATGGTGGACTCGACCATGTGCTCGCCAGCGGACGAAATGTTAATGTGATGGTGCTCGATACCGAAGTCTACTCGAATACCGGCGGGCAGATGTCGAAAGCGACACCCATCGGGGCCGTGGCAAAATTCGCAGCCGGCGGTAAGAAAATGGGGAAGAAGGATCTAGGAATGATCGCGATGAGCTACGGCAACATCTACGTGGCGCGGATCGCGATGGGCGCAAATCCCCGTCAGACCCTAAGAGCGCTGGTGGAAGCCGAGGCCTATGACGGCCCCTCTCTGATAATCGCCTACTCCCATTGCATCGCCCACGGCATCGATATGAAGAAGGGACTGCACCAGCAGAAACTTGCTGTGGACAGCGGGCACTGGCCCCTGTTCCGGTACAATCCCGAGCGGGCTGAACGGGGGGAAAATCCGCTCCAGCTAGACTGCAAAGCCCCCAGCATTGCACTGAAGGACTACATCTACACCGAGATCCGCTACCGCATGCTGACCATGAGCAACCCGGAAGAGGCCGCCCGCTTGCTGGTGCAGGGCCAAGCCTACGTGAAAGACCGATGGTCGCTCTACGAGAAGATGGCGGCGGGTGGCGAGGAAGCTCCCACGGAAACAGCCGAGGCCTAGGCCAAGCACTCCACACATTGAACGAAAGGAACGCGCCATGGATCTGAAAACCAACTATATGGGCCTTGAGCTTAGCAACCCGCTGGTGCCATCGGCTGGCCCCCTCTCCCAGAAACTGGATGGCATCCGACGAATGGAGGATGCGGGCGCCAGCGCGATCGTCATGTTCTCGCTCTTCGAGGAACAGCTCCAGCAAGACGCCGAAGCGCTCGAAGCCTACACTACGGCCGGCACCGACAGCTTCGCCGAAGGACTCAGTTTTTTCCCCAGCAGCGGGGCATTCCAGGTGGGTCCCGACCAGTATCTGAAACTTATTCAGAACGCCACGGAGGCGACTAACATTCCCATCATCGGCAGCCTGAACGGCGTGTCCGACGAAGGCTGGACGAAATATGCCAAACTTATCGAGCAGGCGGGAGCCCGGGCGCTGGAGCTAAACATCTATTATATTCCCAGCGACTTCAACCAAACAGGGGCTGAGGTTGAACAGCAGTATATCGATGTGCTCAGGGCGGTTAAATCCACTGTTTCCATTCCTGTGTCGGTCAAGCTGAGCCCCTTCTTCAGTTCGATGGGCAATATCGCTCGCCGACTGGTCTCGGAAGGCGCGGATGGACTCGTTCTATTCAATCGCTTCTACCAGCCGGATTTCGATCTGGAGGAGCTTACTGTCCTGCCAAACCTTGAACTTAGCACCCCCTACGAGATCCGCCTTCCCCTCCTGTGGATCGGCATGCTGTATGGCGAGGTGAAAACTTCCCTGGCCGCCACTCGGGGTGTGCATAGCGCCCGGGAGGTAATCAAATACATCATGGCCGGTGCCGACGTGGTTGGTTGCACCTCGTGCCTGCTCACCCATGGAATCGGATATCTGAACCAACTTCTGGTTGATCTTCGCGACTGGATGGAGAAGAATGAGTACGACTCGATCGACCTCATGCGGGGCTCCATGAGCCGACGGGCCGTCGCCGACACGACCGCGTTTGAGCGGGCCAACTACATCAAGATCATCGAGAAGTACAAAGCCAACTATGTTCTCAAACCGTAAGTCACCCCGCACCCATAGGAGAATGCCATGAAGGTCATGATCGACGCCGATCTGTGTACCGGCTGTGAAGACTGTGTAAACTCGTGCCCTGATATTTTCGAGATGGGCGACGACGACCTGGCCCACGTCAAGCAGTCGGTCGTTCCGGGCGCCCTCGAAGATTCGGTCCGAGAGGCCGCGGACGCCTGCCCTGCCGCAGCCATCGAGGTCGAATAGGCTTGGCGGAGAAAAAAC
>CBFGVE010000382.1:0-3338 GCA_965651915.1 uncultured bacterium | reverse complement strand
GCAGGACATGCTCGCGCTGGGTGCGGGAGAAATTCTCGCTCACCTTGGTCTGGATCTCCGAGCCCAGCCGCAGCACCTCGTGCTCGCGGCTCACCAGGGCGGCCAGCTTGGACAGGCGGATCTGGGGATTGGCGGTGGACAGAAGCTGCTGGCGCTCGGCGAGCGGCATGTTCAGGTGCGCGGCGATCAGGTCCGAGAGCTGACCCGGCCCCTGGGCGTTGAACACCGCCACGCCCAGCTCGTCGGGCAGGGTCGGGGACATCGCGATGATGTCCTGGAACTGAAGCGCCAAGTTACGGGCCAACGCCTCGACCTCCACGCTGGTCTCGGAAGGCAGGTCGTCGACCCGCACATAGGCTGCCTGGAGATAGTCCTTGCCCGGAACGAAGGCGAGCAGCCGGCCTCGGGCCACGCCCTGCACCAGCACCCGCACCGTCTCGTCGGGAAACTTGAGCACCCGGATCATGCGCACCAGGCAGGCATAGGGGTGCAGATCCTCGCCCTTCGCCTGATCGTCATCGACCTTGAGGTTGCGCTGGAGCGAGACCAGCATCCACCGCTGGTTCGCCGCGACCTCGTCGAGCAGCTTCATCGAGCGGGCGCTGTCCACCACCAGCGGCACCACCATGCCGGGAAACAGCACCACGTCCCGCAGCGGAAGCACGGGGAGGATGTTGGGCAGGCTGTCGGGGTGCGCCCCGGCGGGCCCCTCCTCGATCGCCTCGACCACTAGGCTGGACTGGTTTTTCAAATCGGCCATGACAAACATTCGGCAATACTCTATGGGTAGAAAATCGGAACCGTTGGAGGAGTCAAGATAGGGCCAGACCCCATCCAGCTCAAGCGCCTATTTTCCAGCCCAGCCGCCGGAAAAGCAGGAAGCCCCGCCCCCGCCGTCCGGCGGAGACGGGGCTCCGGTGAATCCAGCGAAGGCGCGCTAGCCGCGCTTTTTGACCGGAATGTTCTTGAGGCGGCCAACCGCAGGCAGCTTGCCCACGATGGGCTTCGCGTACTCGACGAACGCCGCGGTCACGTCGTTGCCCGCCTTGTTGATAAACTTGTCGGGCATGTGCTGGGTGTGCTTCGCCACGTTCTTAAGCGGTACGCGCACAAAGCTCACCGCATAGCGCTTGCCCGGCTTGCGCTTGATCGCGATACTGCCGCTGCTCTCGCCCTTCACCGCGTTGACCACCGCCGCCTTGCCCACGCCGAAGGCCTCCTTGGCGTCCACCTCGGACACCACGCCGGCGAAGGAGCGCTGCAGGTAGCCGAAGGTGTCGGCGCGCACCCGGGTGATCTTGGTGTTCTTCTTCACCAGGTCGGCCAGCAGGTCGCCGAGGGCGCCGCTGCCGCTGAGCTGCACGTTGCCGTGCGAATCGACCTCCTTGATGAACTTCGAGGCGATCGGCGCGCCCTGGGCGTCGGCGATGCCCTCGGAAACCGCCACCACGCAGCGGCCATACTTGGCCACCGTGGCCTCCACGTCCTTGACGAACTGCTCCTCGGAGAAGGGGCGCTCGGGCAGGTAGATCAGGTGGGGACCATCATCCGGATACTTGCGGGCCAGCGCCGAGGCGGCGGTGAGGAAGCCGGCGTGGCGGCCCATGATCACGTTGATCTTCACCCCGGGCAGCGCCCGGTTGTCGAGATTGTCGCCCATGAAGGCCGAGGCCACGAACAGCGCGCCGCTGCCGAAGCCGGGGGTGTGGTCGTTCTCGCGCAGATCGTTATCGATCGTCTTGCAGATGTGGTAGCAGCGGAAGTCGTACTTATTCTTGCGCGCTTCCTCGTTGATGATGTGGGTCGTCTCGGCCGAGTCGTTGCCGCCGATGTAGAAGAAAAAGCGGATGTCGTACTTCTGCATCACCTTGAACAGCTCGGCACAGTCTTCGGGGGTCGGCTTCTTGCGCACCGAGCCTAGCGCCGAGGAGGGCGTGGCGGCCACCGCCAGCAGATTGGCCTCCGACTCGCGGCTCAGGTCCACGAAGTTTTCGCCGAGGATGCCCTTGATGCCGTGCAGCGCACCGTAGACCTTCTTGATCTGCGGGTAGCGGCGGGCCTCGAGGACCGCGCCGACGAGGCTCTGGTTGATCACTGCAGTGGGACCGCCGCTCTGGGCGATCAGCATGTTGCCTTCAAGCTTCTTCGATGCCATGGTCTAACTCCTGGTTGGTACGGTGAAAAAAGGGGCTCAGGCCGCTTGAGGCGTATGCACATACCAGTTCCCCTGATCCAAATCAACCCATGAATCCCATGATCGGCGCATCGGGACTTCCCCCACCGCGCCCTACTTTCCATTCGACACCGCACCCGGCCCGCGCCACTATGCGTGCCCGTGTCCCTCACCCAAGCCATCCGAGAGAAGGCCGAGGCCCTCGGCTTCGACGCGCTGGGCGTCGCCCCCGCCGGCCCCGCCCCCCACGCCGAGGCTTTCGCCGGCTGGCTCGCCCACGACCGCCACGGCACCATGGCCTGGTTGGCCAAGACCCCCGAGCGGCGCACCGATCCCCGGCTCGTGCTCCCCAACGCCCGCTCCGTACTCGCCCTCGGCCTGAGCTACGCCACCGAGCCGCCACCGCCCGCACTCTGGGACGACCCGCTCCGCGGGCGCGTCGCCCGCTACGCCTGGGGACGCGACTACCACAAGGTCATGGAGCCCATGCTCCGCAGCCTTCTCGACTTCATCCGCGCCGAGGCCGGCCCCGGCGTGCAGGGACGCTACTACGTGGATACCGGCCCCGTGCTGGAACGCTCGTGGGCCGCCCAGGCCGGGCTCGGCTTCATCGGACGCAACACCCTGCTCATCCGCCCGGGCCTCGGCTCCATGCTCTTCCTCGGCGCCATTCTCCTCGACGCCGAACTCGACTACGACGCGCCCGCCGAACGCGCCGGCGCGGCCCTGCCCGAGAAGTTCCAAGGGTCGCACAACGGCCTCGGAAAAAGTACCAAGCGCCGGACAACCGGCAAGGCCGGCGACTGCGGGAGCTGCCGCCGCTGCCTCGACTTCTGCCCCACCCACGCGTTTCCCGCCGAGTACGTCCTCGACAGCCGCCGCTGCATCTCCTACCTCACCATCGAGCTGCGGGGCGAGATCCCCGAGGAACTGCGGCCCAAGATGGGCAACTGGATCTACGGCTGCGACGCCTGCCAGGAGGTCTGCCCCTGGGTGAGGCAGTTCAGCCGTCCCGGGCGCACCCGCTGGCTCGCATTCGACCCCGGGCTGCACGCGCCCTACCTCCCCGACCTGCTGCGCCTGACCGAGGAGGAGTTCCGCGAGCGCTACCGGGGCTCGCCCATCCTGCGCGCCAAGCGCGCCGGCCTACTGCGCAACGCGGCGG
>CBFGVE010000381.1:0-3363 GCA_965651915.1 uncultured bacterium | reverse complement strand
AGGCGAACCCATGTTGTCTCTTCAAGGGGCCACTTTTCTGCGCGGCAAACTGCCCGAATCCGACCTCGTCAAGGGCGGCCGCTATCTGTCCCCCTACTTCGCCGGTCCTGCCGCTCCCGAAGGCCCCCGCAATCCCTCGCGCTCCCTCATCCGCCAGGCCGCCAGCCTCGGCCCCGACCGCCCGCTGCCCAGCATGCTGCTCGGCTACGCCGGCCCCCGGGGCATGACCACCGGACAGGTCCTCGCCGGACTGCGGCGCAGCGCCGCCGCCGATGGCTCGCGCCCCCGCGACCCCATCGGCTTCTTCACCAACGCGAACGTGCGCACCACTGCCCGCGCCTGGCAGCTCCCCGAAGTAGCCGAGGAACTCGCCGGACTCGGCGTCCCCAGCCTCTTCTCGAACCAACCCTCGCCCGACCAGCCCCGGCTCGCCGGCTTGATGACCGGAACCGCCACCTTTTCACCTACCAACTATCCCGCCCTCGTCCCCGGCGCCATGGCCGAGCACCTCACCAGCTTCGGCGCCGCCTTTCATACCGAGGCCCAATCCAAGATTACCGAGTGGCTAAAAGCGGGCGCCGCGGCCAGCGCGGGCACCGTCCTCGAACCCCGCGCAATCTGGACCAAATTTCCCCACGCCCGCTACTTCGTCCACGCCGCGCAGGGCTGCACCATTCTGGAAAGCTTCTTCCAATCCATCGCCAGCCCCCTCGAAACACTCCTGCTGGGCGACCCCCTTTGCCATCCGTGGTCAAGCCCGGTCCAGGTACTCGCCGCCGACCTGAGCGACCTGGAAGCGGACGCGAAACACCTGGTTGTGGGGATACAGGTGCTGGGCGTCGCGAACGCCCCGCGGACGATGCTCCGTACCTTTCTCGACGGATGCGAGTTCCAGCCCCAGCCGACCATGCCCTTGCGCTTGCCCACCCGGGACCTGGCCGACGGCTATCACGAGCTGAGAATCGTCGCCTACAGCGGTACCGAAGTCTTCCGCCAGGGCTTCGCCACCCTGGGCTTCAAAGTGAACCACCAAGGCAGGTCAGTGGAGATCCTGCTGCCCGAGCGAGATTCCCCCCTGCCGCTCGACAGCCGGCCCGAGGTCTCGGCCACGTTCACCGGAGAGCCGGAACGCCTCGAACTGCTGGCCAATGGCCAGGTGCTGGCCACCAGCGACCAGCCTCAAGACCCGCTCCGCGTGGATTTGACCCGGGTTGGCCGGGGCCCCAGCAATCTCCAGCTCCGGGCCCTCTACCCCGATGGCATGCAGGTCCTAAGCGCCCCCGCCTCCATCGCCGTAGATTAGTGCTCCCACCTCGATGAGCCGATTAGAGGCATTATTCGGCTCATTATTTAGCTTGATTTTGAGCCGATTTTAGGGGGAGCTAAATGAGCGACAGATGAAAGCCGTGCTCCGCATGTTGAAAGAGGGTCCTCGCGGTTTCCTGGGCGGTATGAATGCCCGCAAGTACGCGGCCTTGGCGGGAGCTTCCAAAGCAACCGCCACCCGAGATCTTCAGGATCTCGTGGCGAGGAATGTGCTCGCCCCCGCAGGCGGAGGCCGCAGCACCCACTACACGCTGCGGATGTAATTCAAGTGCGCATCGCCAAGACCTTGCTCATGAAAGCTGGCTCAAATCGTTCACTTTACTCAACGAGTTGAGTAAATTCGCTCAATAGGATGAGCAAAATTCTAAAGCCTCTCGAGCATGCCTGGGGCCACACCCCCGCTAACTACTTGATCCGGTGCGGCCTTAAGTGATTCGATGACCGGAGATGAAAATAACTAGCGTCACCTTTGCGGCAGCCGTTATCCTCGCCGCCTGCGCCCAGGCGCAGGAATCCACGATGCTCCATCTTGACGAAAAGACTGATATTCTGCAGGCCGAAGTGTATGGGTTGTACGAGCTGATCCCGCTCGACCTCTCGATTCTCGAGGTCCAGCGCGAACGATTGATGGCATACACCAATGCATACTCCTTCATGGCAGATCCGCCTAATGACCCAGCAGAATTGGAGCGCGAAAAGAAAGTTCTGGAGGCATACCGCACCATCCAGAAGAAACGATACGAATCGGTGATCCGCGAACTGAAAAAGCGAGTTCACGAGCAAAACGCCGCCTTCAAGCGGGAGTTCATGAAGGCCTCCCAACTGAAGGAAACAGACCTCGATGCCATCATTGCAGCCATCGAGGCTGTAGACGACCTGATGGTCGACAAACGCAATCTATCCATCAAGGTGACTGACCCATCCAACGTCGAAGTCACAACCGGATTCGTCAAGGGACCCCTGCACGGTGGAGGAGATCTCTTTCATCTGCATAAGAAAGGCGACAACTGGGAAGTCGTACATAAATCAGCATGGACTTCATGATGATTGAATAACGTTTCAAATGAGAAACTCCGATCCATCCATCATTCAGTGCCCGCATTGCGGAGAACTGATCGACATCCCCATCGAAACCAATGGCTCACCGACCCGCTATGTCATCGATTGCAGCGTGTGTTGCCGCCCGATCGTCGTGCAGGTCGAGATGGATGACGACGGCCTGATCAGGGTGGACGTAGCGAGAGAGTCCGATTGACAACTCAAATCCCCTCCCACTCCGCGTACCCGTAGCAGCGCGCAGAGCCAAGACTGCAGGGTTGGACCCCACTGATGACACCCCACTGGGAACGCGGGGCTCCGCACCCGCCAAAATGCGCGAGGGCGGAGCCTCGCGGTCCCAGGGATGGGATCGCGAGCCCCCTTAAATTCGGCACCACTCTATCCGAACCCTGCCGGGGTCGAGAGTAGTTTTTTGCCGAAGGACCCCCGGGTGGCAGGCACCCGGGGCTAATGGATCCGATCCCTCCGGGATCTAGCGCCTCACGGCGCCCCTACAAACCCTACCTTTCCCCTTTGCGGCCTTCGCGGGCCTCCTCCCCGCTCCCCTTTTGGCGCTTCTTGTGCTTTTCGTGGCGGATTCCCTCTTCTATTTGCGTTCATTTGCGTCCATTTACGGTTCCCCTCTCCCTTTTCAAAACGGCCCCATTTCACGCTTGATTGGGGCAGGGTGGGCGTTGACAGGGCGGAGAAGGGGGGGTAGATTGGACCGTTGGCCCCAAAAACCGTCGAACTCCCATGAATCTATCCACTACCGGCATTTGGAACGAACGTCTGCGGCTGGCCGCCCTGGAACGGGACGAGCTGGTCCGCATCGGCCTCGTCAGCGTCATGGTGGGCCTGATCTACGTCATGTACCACCTGCTGGGCAACACGACCGACCCCCGGGTGTTCAGCCGTTCCGCCTTTCTCTGGCTGGCCAAACGCTGGGACCAGACCTCGGGCGACTTCAGCCACGGCTGGCTCATGCCCATCATCGCC
>CBFGVE010000380.1:0-3379 GCA_965651915.1 uncultured bacterium | reverse complement strand
TTCGATTTTTATTTATTTAGCTAGTCGGGCTTGCTAGATTCCGGGCTTTAAGAGCACCCGCTCTCCTACCCGATTTCCGAGGATTTTTCCATGAAACTTGCCCCCGGGGGAACCGCACATTTTGTTGGACCGCTTGCGGTTATGCTGATCGCCGCCGCCGTCGCACTGGCAATAGGCCACCCCATTGTGGCGGTCATACTGGCGGTAATCGGCGCCGATATTTCCCTGTTCATGCTCTATTTCTTCCGCGATCCCGACCGCGAGTGCGCCGAGGGCCCGGAGATGTTGCTGGCCGGAGCCGACGGGCTGATCCGTGCGGTAGAGCCGATCAACGAGACCAAGTACCTCAAGGCGTCGGCTGTCCGGGTGAGCATTTTCCTCAGCCCCATGGATGTGCACGTGAACCGTTCCCCGATGGAGGGGCGAATCGCCCAGCTCGACTATACGCCGGGTCGCCATCTGCTTACTATGGACAACGCGGCCTCCGAGCACAACGAGCACAGCTCCATTCTAATCGTGAACGACCGGACCCGCTGCCTGGTCAACCAGATCGTCGGCCCCATCGTTCGCCGCGTGGTCTACTGGCTGGAGCAGGGCCAGGCCATCGGGCGCGGCGACCGCATCGGGATGATGAAGTTCGGTTCGCGGCTCGATACCTATTTTATTGACGGGGATGTGGAGATCCTCGTCAAGCCGGGAGACAAAGTGAGGGCGGGGGTGACCCCCATCGCCCGATTGAAGGGAAACTAATCTCATGCATCCAAAGTATCTGGTTCCTTGCGCCTTCACCGTGGCCGCGCTGATCGCCGGCTTCCTCAGCATCATCAAGGTCATGGCCGGCGACTACTACGTCGCCGCCCAGCTCATCATGCTCTCCATGCTGCTCGACGGCTTCGACGGCAACGTGGCACGCATGCTCAAGGCCGAGTCCAAGTTCGGGGCTGAGTTCGACACCTTTGTGGACATCATCAGCTTCGGGGTGGCCCCGGCGCTGCTGGCCTATCAGAGCGCCTTGCGCCATCTGCCGGGCCACTGGGGCTTCATGCTCAGCGCTGCCATCGTGCTCTCCGGCGCGATGCGTCTCGCCCGCTTCCGGGTGGTGGACCCGCACCGCGGCCAGCACGGTTTCCTGGGACTGCCCATCACCGTCTGCGCGGGCTGGATCGCCCTCTGGTCCTTCGTCTGCTTCTCCAGCGCGGTGGACGAGACGGTCTACTCGCTGAGCCGAGGCCCGCTGGCCTTCGTGGTTTGGGGCAGCGTGACCGCTTTCGTTCTGCTGGAAGTCTCCCATGTGCGCTATCCCAAGCCGACCAAGGACCTCCTCTTCTTCCTCCCCAGCGTGTTTCTGGTGCTGGCGCTGTTCATGAAGGCCCAGGTCGGGATCATGGCCGCGCTGGCCATGGCCGCCTACGGCGCCTTCTACGCCTTTGTCACCCCCTTCCTGCCGCGCGAGGCCATGATCGACCTCAACGACGACGAGGAAGAGGATCCGCTGACCGCCCACCAGGGCTAGCCGGGGCCCAGCCGGCCGATGATGCCGGGTTCCGCTTTCCTTGCCGGGTTTCCGCCAGCCCAGCCTATTCACATTGAGCCAACCCGGGGCCGCCACGCCATGGAAGCGCTATCCGTACTGCTGGTCGAGGACAACGATGACGACGCCCGGCTGATTGAGCGCACGCTCTCCCAGAGCGGACGCCACCGCGCCGACATCCGGTGGGTGCGCTCCCTCGCCGAGGCGCTCCGTTCCGCAGCCGACGAGCCCCCGGGCATCACCCTGCTGGACCTTAACCTCGGCGACAGCGGCGGACTGGATACCGTGTCCGCCTTCATCTCCGCATTTCCATTCCAGCCGGTGGTTGTGCTCAGCGGCCTCAACGACGGCGACACCGCGCGGCTGGCGATCCGCGCCGGCTGCCAGGATTTCTTCGTGAAGGACCACCTCACCGTACGGGCGCTCTGGCGGGCGATTGCCAACGCGATCGAGCGCAAGCAGCAGGATGTAGCCTTGCAGAAGGCCTACGCCAGCCTCCAGGAGGCTCACGAGGAGCTTCGCAGCACCCAGCGGCAGCTTATGGAGGTCGAAAAGGAGATCTCGATTGGCCGGCTGGCCGCAGGCATCGCCCACGAGTTCAAGAACCCCTTGGGCACGGTCAACATCGGCATCAAGTATCTGCGCAAGACCCTGGTGGCCGAGGGGAACCCCAAGCTCCTCGCGATTCTAAGCGAGATGCAGGATGCGGTGGACCGCGCCGACGGCATCGCCCATGCGCTGATGGACTATGGTTCGCCGCGGAACGTATCGCCGAATGCCGAGGATGTGAACCAGGTCGTCCGCGACGCCTTTCGGCTGGTCCGCTTGGAATTCGAACGCAAGCAGGCTTCCATCGAGATGCAGCTTGCCGAATCGCTCCCGTCCTATCCGCTGGACCGTAACAAGATGGTCCAGGTGCTGCTGAACCTGTTTCTGAATGCCTCGCAGGCATTGCCGCCGGGAGGTGTGGTGAGGGTCTGCACCGCCTGCGGCCCTGGGGGCGATCTCGAGCGGAGGGGGCTCGTCCAGCTTGGCGGCGACCTGCCCCGCGACTATCCCCTGCTGCTCATAGCCGTCTATAACCAGGGCCCGCCGATACCGCCCGATCATCTTGGACAGGTGTTCGAGCCCTTCTTCACCACCAAGCCGCCGGGGCAGGGCACGGGGCTGGGATTGTCGGTCGCCCGGAGCATCGTGCAGATGCATGGCGGGGGCCTCGCGCTGCGCAACGCGCCCGACGGCGTATGGGCCGAGGTCCGCTTTGTGCTCTAGGGCTCTTGCATGAGCGAGCTGCTTTTCCTTTTCTCCAGCGCCTTTCTGGCGGCGACGCTCCTGCCCGCGCAGTCGGAGGCCGTGCTCGTCGCCCTCCAGCTCGGGGGCCGGCACAGTCCGGTGGCCCTGCTCGGGGTGGCCACGCTTGGAAACGTACTAGGCTCCTGCGTCAACTGGCTGCTGGGTCGCTACCTGTTGCACTTCCGCGACCGCCGCTGGTTTCCCGCTAACGAGCGGCAGCTTGAACGGGCGACCCGGGCCTACACCCGCTTCGGCGTTTGGTCGCTGCTCCTTGCCTGGGTGCCGTTCATCGGCGATCCGCTCACTGTAGTTGCCGGCCTAATGCAGGTGCGCTTCGCACTCTTCGCGGCGCTCGTAACGGTGGGCAAGCTAGCCCGTTATGCCGCGCTCATGGCGGCGGTTGGCCTCTAGTCCCGCGTGCATGCAGGCATGAGGAAGGGGGGCTCGGCTTGCAGGAGGCGGGTTCGGCGCGCCACTCTACTGGACTTTTCCGCCAAGTAGCGGGGCCAGGAGAGCTTTCAGTTCCTGGTCCAGGTTTCTTGCCCGGTAGCGGGC
>CBFGVE010000379.1:0-3393 GCA_965651915.1 uncultured bacterium | reverse complement strand
CGGCCTGCATGAAGGCGTAGCACACGGTGGGGCCCACGAAGTTGAAGCCCCGCTTCTTCAGCGCCTTGCTCATCGCCTCGGACTGCGGGGTCTGGCTGGGCAGGTCGCGCAGCGCCTTCCATGCGTTGAGGATCGGACGCCCCTCCACGAAAGCCCACAGGAACGCGTCCAGGCTTCCGTGCTCGGCCTGGATGGCGAGTATGCCCCGGGCGTTGCGGATGGCGGACTCGATCTTGAGCCGGTTGCGCACGATGCCCGGGTCGCCCATCAGCCGCTCGACGTCGTGCCCGGTGAAGGCCGCCACCTGGCGGACGTCGAATCCACAGAAGGCCTTCCGGTACCCCTCCCGCTTGCGCAGGATGGTGATCCAGCTCAGCCCGGCCTGCGCCCCTTCCAACGTGAGCATCTCGAACAGCTTCCGGTCGTCGTGGACCGGAACGCCCCATTCCTCGTCGTGGTACTTCACATACAGCGGATCGTCTCCGCACCATTCGCAGCGCTGTTTCATCGATGGTTCTCCGGCTTGGTTGTTCGCTTCATCCTACCCGACGGAAGCGGTTGCTGAGAAGCACGCTGACCACGATCATGCCGATGCCCAGCGCGGTGGCCCCGGTGAGCGGCTCACCGAACAGGATCCAGCCAAAAGCGACCGCCAGCACAATGCCCAGGTACGTGTAGATGCCGATGTTTGCTGCCGATTCCTTCTGGAAGGCGCGGGTCATGAAGATCTGTGCAGCGGTGACGCAGACGCCGATCGACACCAGCAACAGCCATTCGATCGCGGTGGGCGTCACCCAGTGAAGCGCGGTATAGCCGCCGATCAGCGGCACGGTCACCAGCGGAAAATAGAACACCACCACCAGCGCGTTGTCGGTCTGGTTGAGCTTTCGAATGCAGTTGTAGGCGAGTCCCGAGAAAAAGGCCGACACCACCCCCAGCCCAAGCAGGAGCGGGGATACCGAGGCGTCGAAGCCCTGGATCAGCAGCACCCCGGCCATCGCCAGCGCGAAGAAAAGCCACTGGATGGGCCGGGGTTTCTCCCGCACGATCAGCCCGGCCAGCAGAATCGAGAAGATGGGCGAGAGATGCTGGAGCGTCACCGCCGTGGCCAGCGGGATCGTCTGGAGGGTATAGAAGAAAATGGTCAGCGCCACCGTTCCGGTCAGCCCCCGGGCGATCAGCACCGGCTTGTTCACCCCCCACGGACTGAGCTTCGCCCGGCGGATCAGAAACCAGCACACCACCAGCGACACCAGCGCACGGAAAAATACGATCTCATGCGCCGGAATCCCCGGCAGCGCCTTCACCCCCACATTCATGCAGGCGAACAGGCACATGGCCAGCAGGATGTTTCGGACGGGGGCAGACATGCCCGCCACAATACGCCCCGCCTCGCCTCGGCGCACGAAGAAAACTTTCCCCGGCGTTTTGAACACGCACTATCAAGGAGGCCGCTGGACGGGTATACTGGCTCCATCAGTTTTCGCCCCCTCCTCCGGAGTCTCCATGCGCCATCTAGTCCTCCTGGTCGCCTTCTGCGCTGCCAGTTCCGCCACCGCCCAGCAACCTTCGGCGAAACCTCTCCTGCGCGACTTCATCGGCATCAACGGCCACTACCACTTCAAGCCCGAACTCTATGGCCAGGTCAGCCGCCTCGCCCGCAACTACCACGACATGCACTGGGACGTGAAGCAGCCCGGGGATCCCATCACCCTGCCCACCGCCGTCAACAAGGTCGACTGGAAGCGCAACGTCTACGGCCCCTGGAGCAAAGCCGGGTTCGAGACCAGCCTGTGCGCCCAGTTCGGCCAGTTCGGCGCCGCCAACCCGGAGCACCGCGCCGTGTGGGCCAACCGCGAGGGCTGGCTCCGCGACTACGGCAAGGAACTCGCCCGCTACTTCGGACCCTCAGGTCGGGAAAAGCTCTGCACGTCGATCGAGATCGACAACGAGCCCGGCAGCAAGTTCGACAACGCCCTCTACCGCCGCCTTTTTATAGCTATGGCACAGGGCATACGCGCGGGCGACCCCCGCATGAAAATCGTCACCTGCGCCGTGCACCCCGGAAAGGCCGACGAGTACATCAAGTCGCTGGACGAGACCTTCGCCGGACCCGACATCGCCCCCTACTTCGACGCCATCAACCTCCACGTCTACGCCACCCAGCCCCGCGACAAAGCACCCCATCCCTGGGCCCGCAGCTATCCCGAAGACCCCGGCATCGACTACCTGAAGACCGTCGACGAGGCCCTCGCGTGGCGCGACCGCCACGCCCGAGGCAAGGAGGTCTGGGTCACCGAGTTCGGCTGGGACTCCTGCACCTCCGCCGCCATGGAGAAGCGCAAGGACTTGGCGCTCAAGCTTAACTGGGAGGGCGTCACCGACGAGCAGCAGGCGCAGTATCTCGTGCGCTCGCTGTTCTGCTTCGCCCGGCGCGACGTCGCCCGCGCCTACCTCTACTTCTATAACGATGACGACGAGGCCTCGGTACACGCCGCCTCCGGCATCACCCGCCACTTCCAGCCCAAACCTTCTTTCTGGTCGCTCAAGCACCTCTACGCCACCCTCGGCGACTACCGCTTTGTCCGCGCGGTGGGCGAGATCCCCGGCGAGGCCTACGTCTACGAATTCAGCCGGGGCAGCGGCCACCCGGTCTGGGTTGCATGGTCGCCCACCGGGTCTGGCCGTACCAAGCCCCTGCGCCTCGGCAGCCTACCGGGACGTCCGCAGCGCATCGAGCGCATGCCCCTGGCCGAGGGTGCGGCCGAGCGGATCGAGTGGAGGCACGTGGGCGGGGGCACGATTCAGTTCGACCTCACCGAAAGCCCCGCCTACATTTTCTTCTAGGAACCCTCCATGCGCGCCCACTACCTCCAGCACGTTCCCTTCGAAGGCCTCGGCAGCATTACCGACTGGCTCGCCGCCAACGGCTGGAGAGTCACCGCCACCCGCTTTTTCGACGACCCCGCCCTGCCCGACCCGGACGGCATCGACCTGCTGATCGCGATGGGCGGCCCCATGAGCGTGAACGACGAGGATCAGCATCCGTGGCTCGTCGAGGAGAAACGATTCATCCGCCAGGCCATCGAGCGCGGCATACCGGTGCTGGGCATTTGCCTTGGGGCCCAGCTCATCGCCAGTGCGATGGGGGCGCGGGTCTATCCCAACCGCGAGCGCGAAATCGGCTGGCTGCCGGTAGGCGCCGCCGGACCGGAGACGGCCGACGCCTTTCCCTTCCCCCGCGAGATCGCCGTCTTCCATTGGCACGGCGAAACCTTCGACCTTCCGCAGACTGCCGTCCACCTCGCCCGCAGCGAAGGCTGCGCGAACCAGGCCTTCCAGCTCGGACGCCGATGCATTGGACTCCAGTTCCATCTCGAAACCACCCCCGCC
>CBFGVE010000378.1:0-3398 GCA_965651915.1 uncultured bacterium | reverse complement strand
TTGGGCGACACCACTTTGCTGACCCGCAAGGGGGTGGCCTTTAGAGGCCGAGATCCCAATGCAGTTCAGGTTTGGGGAGGCGGAGAATGGCAGAGCTTGAACGCCACCGTTCTAAACAAGGATTTCTCCTCCCTATATGTTTATCCGAGGGACTCCACGGCGGACGGGCGGGTCCTTGTCAACTACTATGGCAGCGGCAACCAATTCGGCGACGGCTACTTGATTCCAGTGGAAACCGCTCCGGAGGCCCTTGCCGTGAACTCCGACTTCGATGAAGGGCGCATCGATCCAGCAACGCACTACGCCATTCCCGATTGTGACGACGTGGCCGCTGTCGATCCCGCGACGGGCCACGGCAATACCGAAATGGCCTTGACCGCCGAGCGCGACCATCTGGATGCGGTCTATACGCAGGGTAGCGACGTGCTGGACGATCTTTACAAGGGTTGGTTCGGCGTGAGCCCCAAAGCTCTGCCCGCCGCCTTCTGGGACGGCGCGACCGTTACCATCAGAAAAATTGACAAGATCGACGAAGACACCGGAGACCCGGAAAGCGGCCAAGTGCGATTCTACGCAAAATGGGCCAATGGCCATTACGGTATTTCCCCCTACAACCTGCAAACGCTGGAACCCGTCAATCTCGTATCGGCTGGAGTGAATTTCCGTCCAGGGGAAGGCGTCTATGGGTCAACTTCGACGATCCCCGATAACGCCATCTTCTACATAGAAGGGGTCAGGCCGGGGAAGATCACCTTGGAATGGCGCTTGCAAAAAGCGGGAACGGATACGCGGTACGAGCAGACATTCATGGTCGAGACGCGGAAAACCTTGGAAGAATGGCGGGAGGAAGTCCGCTACCAAATCCGTCTTCAGACCCTCGCCGATACCGGGACTGCTGTCGATCTCGCGCTTTACGACACGCTGAACGGCTTCAGGAACACGGACACCCAGCAACCCGCCGAACGAAACAATATTCCGCGGGTTCTCGCCATCTATTACTACTATCAACAGCTCTTCAGGGAATATCCCGAGAAGTTCATGTGGGCTGGTATGGCAAAAACCGCTGCTGCCCCGATTTACGCCGGCATGAGCGACCTGACCACCTGGTGGCAAGCGCAGTGGCTCCCCATCGGAGCCGATGGGGGGATCGGAACCAAACTATTGATTCAAGGGCTTCTGCTAAGCGGCCAAAAGGCAATCTTCAACGACAAAGCGTGGGCTCACCGGGCCTACGCTGCCAGCGGTCAGTGGGCCTTGGATTGGGTGGAAAGCCAAGAGAACAACGCTACAAATTTCGATGCATGGCGTACATTGCACAATGGAATCCGCGATTCGAATGACGTAGCGATAAGATCTGCCAACAAAACCCTGTTGCAACGTGAACAAGAGGAAGTCGTTCAGCAGTATTACTTCGACTACGCGACAACCGTCTGGATGAAACAACCTCCACTCCAAGAATGGGTCGGTTCGGTTGCCGTCCCTGTAAATAGCGAGGGTTTGGCAAATGTAGGCGAATGGCTCTCCGCAAATTCAAACAAAAACCCCATGCCTGGTGGTCCGAAGTTCAGGGACATCGTGGCAGGAGGTCGGATTGACACCTATGCCGACAGGTGGGCGTGGACCAGTAATCCGGCAAACGGGATGCTTGAAATTTGGACTGGCGAGGCCACCGACGCCGCGGCACCACAATTCGACGCTGCGAGACGCCTTACTGAAAGCAATAAAACCATGTACTCTGCATCGGCAGTTTACTCTTTTGATCCCGGAGGGCTTGAGGTGGAATGAATCCGAATCCAATGCGCATTCTTGCTCTATTTCTGCTGATCACCGGAGTCCTCAGGGCTGCGGAAGAAATTCCTTACCTTGCCCGGGAATATGACGCCTCGAAGTGGCCTGAAGTTCCGTTGAAGATTGATCAGGCCGGGACACTGAAGAATGTTTTCGACGCGGGGCTCAGACCCTACCGATACCCCGGGTTGGAAAGCAGTTTCCTCGAGGTAAAGCACATCCGCCTTCGGGTCCACCTCGCTTCGGGAAAGCAATTACCTGTCCTGAATGTCGAGAAAATGGAGATCACGCCTTTCGACGATGGTGAGATCTCTACCATTGAAGGTTTTGGTCCTAAGCTCGGCCTTGAATCCGCTAAGATCGAAATGCTGGCATGGCTCCCGTATTCAACCCATACAGATGAAGAGCTAGATTCGTATCTTCAGGCGGTAGAATCGAATCATTTGGAATTCGATGACCCCTATCGAGGACGCCCTGACGGCCTCGCAGTTAGCTGGAAGGAGCCCGGTTGGAAAGAGAAAGGCGGCGGCCCGCATTGCACTATCTGGTTTCGAAAGACGGCGAGTCAAACGAATCCGCTTCGACTTCATTTTAAAATGTCTTGGAGCCTCAATCGTCCGTCGAAGGCCCGAAAAGCCTACAATATTCCGATTCCCCCGCCTCCTGGCTATGAAAACGTCACCATGGAGGCTCCCGAAAATTTCGGCCCCGATAGCGCTACAGATATCCTGAAAGCAAAAGGAGTAGATGTTTCCGGAGGGGTCGATACAACTAAAAGGGACGAACATACACCTATGAATGGCTCTGGCAGAGCGAGCGACACTGCCCAGATTAATTCCGAGAATGAAAAGCATCGCCCCTTGCTTTGGTTCATCGGCACCGCTCTTTTGGTGATTGCCATCTTGGTCGGAATCTCGGGAAAGCGGCGGCGATCGACCTGAATCCGAGTCCAATGCGAATCCTCGCTCTGCTTCTATTGGTTGTAGGAGCTCTCAAAGCTGCGGAAGAAATTCCCTATTTTGCCCGGGAGTACGACGCCTCGAAGTGGCCCGAAGCCCCGTTGAAACTGGATCAGGCGGGAACACTGAAGAACGTCTTTGACGCGGGGCTCAGTGAGTTCAGAAATTCCCTGAAAGCCTAACAATCTGCCGCACCCGCCCCGAAGTGAGACCAACCTTTGCGGCAATTTCGGTCGAGGACGCCACGATGCCGGTTTCGAGTGCTTTTCTCCAGTTCTGACTCAAATGAATCAAATCCACGCCCGGCCCACGGGGCAGAAGCAACTCCATTGGCGGGGGATCGTCCCGCCATTTTCGCCGGATTGGGTGCGCCAGCTCCGTTCCGTCCTTCCAAGTGTCTCGAACGACGCCCACGAGGCACGAAATCGGCGCAAAAGTTCGTAATTTCCTCCCCCGCGCCCCGCCATTATTTGAAATTGAGAACGTCGGTCTCATTTTCGATGGTGGTTTCCCGCTTGGTGGTGGCGGTTCGGGCTTCTCTCCGAGCGAAAGGTGCGCTGGAGCATGGCCTTGGGCAGCCCGCCACCCAGCCTATCCCGCCTACGCCAAACCAACCCCGAACATCGACCGGAACTCTGCTTTTGAAATGCG
>CBFGVE010000377.1:0-3405 GCA_965651915.1 uncultured bacterium | reverse complement strand
CACCCCCGCCGCCTCCCCCGCCTGACGATCCTCCGCCACCCCGGCCCGAGCTGGAGCCTGGGGCGGTGGAGGATGAGCTGATGGCCGAGGCGATGCCCGCCCCGAGTGCGGTGGCGAAGGCGGCTGCACCCAACCCGCTGGTATGTCCCGTGTACCAGGGACTGCGGTACCCGCCGGCGGTGTCGGCCTGTCCCGCCTCGCGCAGGACTGCGTCGAACTGCTCCGCCCATTCCTGCTCGACATCGAGCGCGAGCGCGTAGGGCAGGAAGGCCTCGAACAACTCGGGGGTCTTGCGCGGCGGATGCTGGGCGCTGAGTCGGTCGACCTCCGCCACCGAGAGGTAGCGCCGGAAGCCCTCCAGCGCGTCCATCACCCGCCGGCCGAGCTGGGTGGGAGCTTTCATCCACTCGTAGAACAGCACCAGCGCCGCCGCCGTGAGCACCAGGAACAGCACCGCGTAGGCCGAGGTCATGCTGCCGATGATGAAGATGGCGAAGGCCTCGCCGGCCAGGAAGGGAATGGAGAAAAGCGTGATCGGCAGGGTCTGCGCGATATTGCGGCTGCGATCGATGCCCCGCAGCACACTGCGCCAGCCCTTGAAGATGACCGCCAGCATCCCGAAGACACCGATGGACCAGATGGACAGCCACATCGTCATGAAGAGTAGCACCGGCGGCTCCTTGGAGAATGCGACGACCCCCATCCAGGCGAAGAAGGTGGGAATGAAGGCGATGGCCCAGTAGCGGCGGTTGCTCAGAAAAAACTCCTTCTCGAAGGTTTTCGAGAGCGCGGCTTTCAGCGCCTTGATCGCCGCCTGCACCCGCATGTGGCTGCTCTTTTGGAATACCAAGGAGCCGCCCCCCTTGGCCAGCTCCTTGAGCAGGGCCGCTTCGTCGGGCGCGAGCTTTTCCGGTACGGCGCCGGTGCAGCGCACGCGGTAATTGTCGCCCTGCTCGATGGCGACCGCGCCCTTGACCGCGAGGCCAATCAGCGCCGCCGAGAGGCACTGGTGGTCGTAGCCCATGCGCCGGATGAACCGCGCGGCAGCGGGGCTGATCCCCTCGGGAGGGGCGTAGAGCGGAATGATCACGCCCCGCTGCGGATCCCGGCCAACCCGGATCCAAAGCACCAGCAGGGTGGCCAGGGTCGCCGCAAACCCAAGCGCCGCCGCCACGGTCGCGCGGTTGTCCCGGACGAAGTGGGCAGCCTGCTCCTGGGCGGTGGGCTCGCGCACATGGCCCTTCGGCCAGGCCAGCACCAGGGTCAGCCCCTCGCGCGGGCCGAGCGGCCGGGTCGGCTCGAAGACCGTGCGGCCATCGGGCAGCCGCTCGACCCGCAGGTTCGCCGCTTTGGATCCCACCGGGCCGGTGTAGCCCTCGCCACTCGTTTCATCGGCGGGAACCGTGTCGGGGAGCGCTACGCGGGCGGAGGCGCGGTCGATGGGAAAGGCCCAGCCATTGCCGGTGACGTTCCAGTAGAGTTCGTCGTGCTGCGGGAAGAAGCCGACCTGGCGGTCGGTGCGGTAGCGGAAGGTGTAGGTATACTCGCCCGGGGCCAGCGTGCGGTCCTTGCGGCCCGCATAGATGCGGAGTCCGTTGGAGGCCCGCTCGGTATGGAAGGGCTCGGACTTCCCGTCGCGCAGCACCGCAATTTCATCGACCGGCACGGTAACGACGCGTCCCGCGCGGTCGCGGTAGGTCGTGGGGATCTCGCGGTAGATGCCGCGGCGGATCTCGCGTCCCTCCGCCCGCACCCGTATGGTCTCCGCCACCTGCATTGCCCCGCTGGCCTCGACCGCGATTTCGCTGTGGTAGTCGAGAATGCGCTCGTCGGCCCGCGAGGAGAACCCGGCGAACAGCATGGCGACTAGAGGCAGGCGGCGAAGGCAGGCTTTCATGGCGTCGTCCTTCCGATGGGTTCGCGGCGCGGCTAGTCCATCGAGACCGAGGGGGCGGAACGCTCGGTGGCGCACTCTATCTCGAAAAATCCGGCGGGGCGGAAGCCCAGCGGGCCGGCGAACAGGTTGGCGGGGAAACTCTCGACCAAGTTGTTCTGGTCGCGCACACTGCCGTTGTAGTAGCGCCGGGCCATCTGGAGGTGGTCCTCCACCTCCACCAGGTCGGCCTGAAGGCGGAGGAAATTCTGGTCGGCGCGGAGCTGCGGATAGTTCTCGGCCACGGCGAAGAGGTGGCGCAGCGAGCGGCCCAGCGCGCTCTCCTCCGTGCTGCGACGGGCAGGGTCGACCGCGGCGGCCCCGGCCCGCGTGCGGGCGACTTCCTCAAGCAACTCGCGCTCGTGCGCGGCGTACTGGCGGACGACCGCAACCAGGTTGGGGACCAGGTCGGACCGGCGCTTGAGCTGCACGTCGATGCCGCTCCAGGCCTCCCGGACCTGGTTGCGCAGGCCCACCAGCCGGTTGTAGAGCCAGATGGCGTAGCCAGCCAGCACGACGATCGCGATCCAGAACCAAACTACCATGCGGACTCCTCCTTGCGCCGGGTTCATTATCGGGGATTGACCTATACGCGGGCAGGCGTATGCTGCGGCTGTTCCAATGGAAAAGCGCAGCCCCTAGCCCGGCAAATCCGTGGACATCCTCTCACAGCTACGTCCCGACCATCCAGCTTTTATCTTCGTAGACGCCACGCTCTACCTGCTGGGCTTCTTCCTGATGGTCGCCATCCTGCGCTTCGCCCTGCGCCTCCTCGCCCGCGAGGAGGCCGACGACCATCCCGGAAAAGCCTTCTTCACCGTGCTCATCACCGCCGCGCTGGCAGGCCTACTCAGCCTGTTTCCCCAAATCCAGGGGCTGCACCGCAGCCTGCTCCCCCTCCCCACCGCCCTGGCAGGCCTGCTGGTGCTCAAGTGGCTTTGCTGGGTGTCCTACGGACGCGGGGCGCTGGTCATGGCCGCCATGATGGCCGCATCCCTCGGGCTCCAGAAGGCGAACAGCGCTTTTATCGAGCCCCTCTTTCCCGAAGGGCGTATCTCCCTCGCCAGCGAGACCCGGAAGTCGCTGGGGATCCTCGAACAAACGGCGGGCAAAAGCTCCGAGCCCCTCTTCAACCGCGAAAACCTGAAGCTGATCCGGCTCGGCTGGCAGATGCAGGCCGAGGCCGCCCGGGGCGCGATCGAGCTGCTCCGGAACCCGGACATCCTGCTCGACATGACGGCCGCCCACACCGCCGACCTGCGGGCGCTCGACCTGATCGACGACGGGGCAGGCCCACCCTCCCCCGAACAGCTCGCCGAGCTGGGCATCGACCCTGAAGAAATGGAGAAGGCCGAGGCCGGCCTCGCCGTGCTCCGCCACGCGGCGGAAATGACCGAGTTCACCGAGCACGATGTCATCGCCGTGTTCGACCTCCTCAAGTCCATGCGGAAGGACGGCGCTGCGGTCACCCC
>CBFGVE010000376.1:0-3406 GCA_965651915.1 uncultured bacterium | reverse complement strand
CTTCTTCTTCATGACGCGGAGGATCACCGGCGCGAGGTAGCGCGCGATGATCGCCTCGTCGGGGAGGTCTGGAACGCCCCCGTCGAAGCGGCGCATGAAGGCCTTGAGGTTCTCCACCATCGTCCGGCGCTCGTCGGCAGTGAGGATACGCGCGATGAACTGCTCGACCGCGCGGCGTATGGTCTGCGGCTTGTGGGCCCGGGCGGTGATGATGGCGAACAGGCGGCCCTCGACCAGGGCGAGGCGGAAGCTGTCGAAGCTAGGGGCAGGCTGGTGGCGGCCCTCGGCGATGGCGTCGAGCGCCTCGCGGGTATCCTCGGTGAAGGCCCGCTCGCCGCGGGCACCGGCGTCGTTGAACTCCGAGAAAGCGTTCTTCCAGTCGCCGCCGGGAGCGCGGTAGTTCTCGTGGTCGTTGCGGATGCGGGCGAACTCCGAGGTGCTCACGCTGTGGGGCACCCATCCATCCCCCTCCCGCTTCTCCAGGTGGATGCGGGTGGGCATGTGCAGGACGTTGTCGTCCCAGTCGAACATGTAGTACTTCAGTTCGATATCGGCGGGGGTCGAGGAACCGCTGGAAGATTGGTCGGCCATGCGCCCACTCTAGCACACCACCACCCGCCGCACAGCCCGAAATGCGCCTAACCCCGGCCAGCCTCCTCGCCTCCTTGAGCAGGGCGGCAAACGCGTCCAGGGCGGGATGGATCCCGCCGCCCGATCGGCCCCACCGCGCGCTGGCGGGACCACAGCAGGTCGATGTAGTCCGAGCGGCGCGACGGCGGAATGAGCAGAGGCGGAAATCCCGCGCGCGGCACCATGAGGCTGGCGAGCAGGCGATCCATGCGCCCGTTTCCATCGACAGACTTGGTGCGCAAGGCTTTGTGCAGATGTGGCTTTAGGTATACCGTCGCTTTTTTGGTTAAGGTGCTCATGGTCTTTATCCTGTTGTGATCTGACCATACACCGTCACAACGTTATGACGTCAATGAGTCGTGTCTCGTCATCCAGTTGATCGACAAGCCTCTGGGCGCCGCGCCTCGCGGTGTGCTCCAGGAGGTAGAGGTTAGGCGGCATTCCTGACTTCCCATCCCGGAAACACAAGAACCGCAGGGTGACACTTTAATGCAACGGCAAGAACCTTGGCGCGTTCAACCCCTAGCGATATCCGATCGTTTTCTATAGCGGATATGGTGGACTGCGGTATGCCGGTCAAACCGGCCAATTGATTCTGGCTGAGTCCCTGCAACTCCCGAATGATCCGAACGGAATCGCCAACGGAGACATCCACTGTCTTTTCGGCCTTTTTGAAGTCTCTCATCTATTTCCTCCTGTAATCATGCGCAGTAATGTCGATCACGAGTACGTATAGGTTTTGCTTCTCGATTCGATAAATTATTCGCCAGTGTACCCTATGTGACATGTCAAGGGCTGTGTGGTTTTTTGGCCTAACGATCAGCTACATCTGCGGCGCGCGGCGCCCTCCGCTGCATGCTTTTGATAGGACGCTCTTCGCGTGGAAGTTTATTCTTCATCATCGAATGCACTCGGATCTCGTAGATCTTTCAGCGTATTCCCCAGCAGCAGTCGCCCCATTCCCGGCAACCAGCGCTCCTCATCGTCGAGCAGATCTCGGGCGGTTGAAAGCACCGTTGCGCGGTCAACGAGCGGCCCAAGTTCGGGGCTTCGGGCCAGTGCGGCAGTACGAAGTGAACAACATCCGAGTATGGCGACTGGTGCTCGTTAGCAAACCATGGCGCCAAGGTCGCCGTGTCTATACCTGGTCTCGCATCAGTGCCGATCTTCTTTCGTCCCGACCAAAAGGGGTGAGGGGTTGGCAACCCGCCCACGGGTTGCCAATACCTTCGACTCGCTGGTTCGGGATCACATTCCGTACTTGTCGCGAAAATATCCGTAAGCCTCATTTATCTTCTTAAACTCCTCGTGCGCGAGGTCACGAAGTTTTGGACCAAGATGGTTGACTTTATCGGGGTGGTATTGGGCAGCCAATTGTCGGTAGATACGTTTTACATCAGCCTTCGTCAGTTGCCCTTTTAGGCCGAGAATGTCGGCATAACGCCGCTCCATCGTCGACGTGGTGGGTTCTGTGCGTCTTTCGTGCTCTTCTTGTTTGCTGCTATCTCGGGCGGACTCTTCCTGTGTTGGTCGAGTAGCGTTGCAGAACCAGCAGTGTGCCTGGTAGTTTAGAGCTGCGCACTTTGAACAGTTCCAAATCATTTTAGATCAACTCACAAACAGTTGCATCCTACGCTTTGATGTCCGAAATACACGGGCGGGCAGCGCGGGCTGGCCGGGGGAACGGGGTGGGAACTGGTTTGGTCATGGGTTTACCCCCCGGCACGGGGCCTGGCCGCTCTTTCGGTGCATTCTGCCCGGCAGGCCGCAGCGCCGCAAGCCGCTTTCTTGCATTTTATCCACGCGCTAGGCGGAATCCTCCCGCGTTGCCGTGTGTCGGGGATAGCGCCTCACGGCGCCCCTACGAACGGCTTCCCATATTGCGGAGCAATTTGGGATAGCGGCGTCGCGTCGCAAGCTCCTTGCCACCCGCACTCCAAATCCATCCACCTCCTATCCGCGTCTATTCGCGTTCATCTGCGGTTGAACCTCTCCTCTCTCTCCCCCTACCCATTTTTGTGCCTTTTTGCGCTATTTGTGGCTATCCCTCTCCCCTCCCCATCCGTTCAATCAGTGCCATCCGTGGTTAGTGTCCGCCAACTGGCGCGGGGTCCGGCGTGAACGGGGCGCTCACGATGACGTCGGAGCGGCGGGACTCGGGGGTCACTTTTAGTTCGACTAGCCGGCCGGCCGCCACCCGGCCCTCGACGATGGTCTGCTCCGGGGCGTGGAGCTTGAAGTCGACGTCCCAGTCGGCGGGCCAGGCGGGCAGTAGGCGGATCTCGCTGCCGACCGCCTGGAGGAGCATTTCCTGGAGGCCGATCATGCCGCTGCCGCCGTGGTTGTGGTCGGGCACCCAGTCGTGGCCCGGACCCCAGAAGGTAGGGAAGCGCCGCGGGGCGTCGTCGAGCTTGAGCAGGTTGTAGGCCGCCGCCTCGCTGGTCATGCCCATCCGGGCGTAGAAGATGCCGTCCTGGTGCCAGCTTATCACCATGTCCTTGGGAAAGTTCCCGTGGCGCCAGGTGTCGCGGAAGATTTTCAGGTGGTCGGCATCCTCCCCCAACAGGTCGAAGCGGTTGAAGGGAAAGAGCGGATAGAACTGCGGGCATTCGACGTTCTGGTAGAACTTCCAGCTCTCGGCGGGCTGGAAGACCCGGTCGCCCTCAACCTCGGCATAGGGGTAGCCGGGAAGGGTCTCGCGCAGGGCTCGGTAGTAGGCCTTGTCGCGCAGCGCCAGGAGGCCCTCGTCGAGATCGAGGATGGAGTCGATGCAGGC
>CBFGVE010000375.1:0-3421 GCA_965651915.1 uncultured bacterium | reverse complement strand
ACATCGGAGTGTAGATTACGGCTTTTTGGGGAACGACGAAATCGCGAATGGCCGTAACGGATCCGATGCGGTATCTTGCGCGTAAGAAACGGGCGATATCATGCATTTGACCATTCCATTACACGAAATGACCGCTGCGGACAAACTGCAAGCGATCGAGGAAATCTGGGCGGATCTCGTTCGTGTATCCGAGGATGTGCCTTCGCCCGCCTGGCACGGCGACGTCCTGCGCGCCCGCGAACAGCGCATCGCCGATGGCACCGCGCGGTTTCTGGACATTGAGGACGCCAAGCGGGCCGTGCGCGAGCAGATCAAATGAGGGTCCAGGTTCTTGATGAAGCAACCCGGGACCTTGTGGACGGCTACCAGTTCTATGAGGGGCAGGCAGAGGGGTTGGGGGAGTTCTTCCTGGATTCGCTCTAGTCCGACATCAACTCGCTTCGCCTTTACGCCGGGGTTCACGCCGTTCACTACGGCTGCAATCGGCTGCTCTCCAAACGATTCCCGTTTGCCGTTTACTATCGAATCGAGGATCGCGTGGCCCGAGTCCGCGCCGTTCTGGACTGTCGACGTGATCCGGAGTGGATCGAAGGCCGGCTGAAATGAGGGGCGAACCAAGCCCTGCTGGGTAGGTCGCTAGCGCACCGCCGCGGAAGGCAACGTTGGGCCAAGAGATATGAAACGTACCCGCATTCGTACTATAGTCGTCATCAGCACGATTGCCGCAGTCATGTTTCTCGGTGGCCGAGAATTCCTGCTTGGCCCTCGCTCGCGCTTTGCCGGATTCGATCGTGGAATGCAGAAGGCTTACGCGACCATTCGGATCGGCGACGACAAAAGCAATCTTCTCGCGGCTTTCGGACAACCCCATCGCGTTGCGCCGACATTCTGCCTGCCCCAGCCGCAAGGCTTTGAGCAATTATACGAGGAGGCACGTCGCTCAGCGTCCGTCGAGTACTATCTTTGGATCAACGGCATGAACTGGTACTACTGCATCGGCTTTGACAGCAATGGCAAGGTTGCAATGAAGGGCGAAGGAAACTCATGAGAAATGGCACCGCCCTGCGTGCCGCAATCCCCCGGCCCGTCCGCACCACCCGCCCGTGCGTTTCGGACATCGAAGCGTAGAATTCAACTGTTGGCGAAGCAGAATCGGCGTCGGGGTCGCTATCGGAATCGGTATCGAAAGGAAGCTAGGTGGGATTCAGACACGAGAAACTGGATGGGTATCGCGAGGCGATGCTGACAAAGCTCGGGCCGCGAGGCTACGCCGTTCACGAGGACCGGGCGGAGTACTCAACAGAGATCGATTCCGATACCGATTCCGACCCCGACGCCGACCGTGTCCCGCCGAAGCCCCTGGCGAAGGCGGATGGGAATACTAGGAAAACTGATCGCCAACCAGGAAAGGTACCAGCCTGAGATTCGTGAATTTTGTCGCATAAATCTCGTCCCGCTTCACCTTAAGAAACCGGCCTTAGGCCACTCTTCCTATCCAAGCTGGGGCACATCCCAAATTGCTCCGCAATTTTGGAAACACCGCTGCGCGGTTGGGAGCGGGGTGCTGCACCCCGTGGCGTTTGTAGGGGCGCCGTGAGGCGCTATCCCCAGTCGCGTGGCGGCGCTATCCCAGATCAGAGGCAAGGAGGGAGGGCTTACTGATCCTTTACCGGTCCGGCTGAAACCCCGCCCGTGTATTTCGGACATCGAAACGTAGAATACAACTGTTGGCAAAGCAGAATCGGTGTCGGGGTCGGGGTCGGAATCGGAAAAGGGTCAACCACGAAATTTAAATCGGGGGCGTCCCCCGCGAAAGTATTGACCTCAGGGCGGATAAAGTGTTTTGGCTGGAGGATTAACCCTCTTAGTTTCATTTTTTCGAGCCGATAAGCGGTTCTAAGTCGGCGGGGGGTCGAATACCGAAGGCGAGGCGATAGTTCGAGAGAGGTCGCTGCTACCACCTGACGCACCGCCACCATGACCGTCGGGCGATGGTGGATGCGAGGCTGGGCCGGTGCGCGCAGGCCCGCGATTCAGGAGAGGAACGAAACGAGCCGTTTAAGGGTATCCGAGTAAGAGGGGCGCTTAAGTGTGGGCATTTCCGTGCTTCTGCACGCCCTCGTACACCCTTACTCGGATACACTTACCCGATCGGCTTACTCGATTCGAAAAGGCGAAAACTGGATGGGTGTCGTCACAATGCTGACGAAGCTCGGGCAGCGAGGCTACTTCGTTCTTGGGGAACGGACGGAGTAATCAACAGGGATCGATTCCGCCCCCTTTTCCGAACCTTGGAACAGGGGGGGAAGTCAGGGGGCGAAGAAGGTGGCGGCGCCGGGGAGGATGCCTAGGAGGAGGATGGAGAGGGCGAGGAGGACGAGTAGGAGCAGGCGGGGGCGGGCGAGCTTTTGCAGCGGGGCCTGGCTGGAATCGGTCTCGATGATGTAGGCCTGTCGCGTCACCTGCAGGTAGTAGTAGAGGGAGACGGCGGAGTTGAGGGCGGCGAAGACGATGAAGGCGTAGTGCCGGTGCTCGGCGGCGGCGGCGAAGAGCATGAATTTCCCGGTGAATCCAGAGGCGGGCGGAATGCCCGCGAGACTAAACATGGCGAGGGCGAGCACGGCGGCGAGGAAGGGCGATTCGCGGCTGAGTCCGCGCAGGGCGTCGAGCCGTTCGCCGCGCCGCTCGCCCGCGATGGAGAAGACAAAGAAGGCGGTGTAGTTGGACACGCCGTAGATGGCCATGTACCAGAGCAGCGCGGTTGTCCCCAGCTCGACGTTGCCCACGAGGGCGAGGAGGAAGTAGGCACCCTGCGCGATCGAGGAGTAGCCCATGAAGCGCCGGAAGCTGTTCTGGCGCAGCGCGCCCAGATTGCCCACCACCATGGAGGCGCCCGCCATGAGCAGAAGGCAGAGGTCGAGACGCGCCTCCAGGGCTGCGAAGGGTCCGAACACCAGCACCGCCAGGACGGCCAGGCCCGCCAGTTTGGAGCTGACCGAGAGAAAGGCGGCGACCGGGGTGGGTGCGCCTTCGTAGACGTCGGGGACCCACATGTGGAAGGGGAAGAGCCCGATCTTGAAGCCCACCGCGCCGGTGAGGAAGAAGACGCCGGCCCAGACGAGGGGGTGGTTGGGCTGCCCAGCGATGAAGGCGCCTATCTCGTCGTAGTGGACGCCCCCGGCGACGCCGTAGAGGTAGGAGCAGCCCATGAGCATGAAGGCGGTGGAGACGGAGCCGAAGAGGATGAACTTGGTACCAGCCTCGGCAGACTCGGCGCGGTTCTTGTTGTAGGCGCTGAGCACGTAGAGGGGAATGGTGGCTAGCTCGAGGCCGACGAAGAGGGTGATGAGTTCGCGCGCCGAGAGGGCGGCGCACATGCCGGCGGTAGCGAAGAGCAGCAGGTAGAGGAATTCGGCATAGC
>CBFGVE010000374.1:0-3437 GCA_965651915.1 uncultured bacterium | reverse complement strand
GAGGAGGACTTGCTGTTGCTTCCCGAGGTGTTTTCCTGCCGCGGGGATCCGTCCACCATGCGGGCTGCCGCCGAGCCGGTGGATGGCCCGTCCGGCCAGTTTCTCGCCAGCCTTGCCGCCTTGCGGGCCTGCTATGTGGGCGGGGGCATCATCGAGGCCGATGGCTCCCACATCTTCAACACCCTGCTTCTGTACGACCCCCAGGGCGCCTTGCATGCAGTGTACCGAAAGCGGCATCTTTTTGCCGCCCTGCTCGATGGCGACCGCCGTATCGACGAGCGTGACCTTTTTTCGCCGGGTCACGAGATCGTTGTGGCCGATGTCCTTGGATGGCGCTGCGGGCTCTCGATCTGCTTCGACCTACGCTTTCCCGGCCACTACCAGTCGCTTCGTACCCAGGGAGCGCATGTTCTCCTCGCACCATCCAACTTCACCCGCCAGACTGGCGAGGCCCACTGGGATTTGCTGACTCGAACCCGCGCCGTCGAAACCCAGTGCTTTCTCCTCGCGCCCAATCAGTGCGGACAGTCCGAGTCTACCGGAGTTGCCAGCTTTGGCCACAGCGCCGTGGTGGCCCCCTGGGGGGAACCACTCGCCTCGGCGGGAACGACACCGGCGGTGCTGCGGACGGTGTTGGATCCTGGACTTTTGGTGTCGGCCCGCCGTCGCATCATCATGGCCCAGCCTGCGGGGGCCGAAAATGACAATAATAAATGACTGACCCCTTTTGGGTTAGGGGGCGGGTTTGGCTCGGAATGCGTTTAGGCTGAGGCCTTCCACGCGGACGTGGCCGCCTGAGGCGCGGGGCGTTTTCTCCTGGGTGCTGAGGATGAGCGTCCAGCTTGCGCCGTGGTCGGGTAGCTGGTAGTCGTGGGCATTTTCGTCGGCATTGAAGATGATGAAAAGCGGGGCCTCCTTTGAGCCGGGCGCGCCCCGGATCAGGCAGCCGGCATCGCGCGCGTGGCCCCAGTCGCATTCCTCGCCCGCACCGTTCATCCAGCGTGCGGTCCAGGCGTCTTCGTGGCCGTTTGGTTCCTGGAGAAAAGTGGACTGACGGACTAGCGGAAGCTTGGCGCGAAGGGCGATGGCTTTGCGGGTGAACTCCAGCAGGTCGCGGTGGGCGCTTTCTCCTGTCCAGTCGATCCAGGTAAGCTCGGAATCCTGGCAGTAGGAGTTGTTGTTGCCGTTCTGGGTCTGGGAAAGTTCGTCGCCGGCCAGCAGCAGGGGAACGCCCTGGGCCAGCATCATCGTGGCGATAAAGTTTTTCTGCTGGCGGTGGCGCACCATCTGGATGTGCGGGTTGGTTGCTGGGCCTTCGTTGCCGAAATTATAGCTGTGGTTATGGTTTTCCCCGTCGCGGTTGTCCTCGCAGTTGGCCTCGTTGTGCTTGTGGTTGTAGCTGACGAGGTCGTTGAGGGTGAAGCCGTCGTGGCAGGTGACGAGGTTTACGCTTTTCTGCGGGGCTCTTCCTTCGCCCCGGTACAGGTCGGGACTGGCCATGAAGCGCTCGGCAAAGGGGCGCAGAAAGCCCTGGTCGCCTTTCCAGAAGCGCCGCACGTCGTCCCGGAAGCGCCCGTTCCACTCCGACCAGGCACGATGGGGGAAGGAGCCGACCTGGTAGAGCCCGGCGGCGTCCCAGGCCTCGGCGATTAGCTTGCGGTCGCGCAGGATCGGGTCCTCGGCAATGCGGTCGACGAGCGAGTAGCTGGTGAGCACCTCGCCCTGGAGGCCGCGGGTGAAGATCGAGGCGAGATCGAAGCGGAAGCCATCCACCCGCATCTCCAGCGCCCAGTAGCGCAGGCTCTGGATAATGAAGTCCTGCACGGCGGGATGGTTGCAGTTCACGGTGTTTCCGCAGCCGGTGTAGTTGCGGTAGGCCGAGCCATCGGGTTCCATCATGTAGTAGATGGAGTTGTCGATGCCTCGGAAGTTGTAGGTGGCGCCTTTGAGCCCGCCTTCGCCGGTGTGGTTGTAGACGACGTCAAGGATCACTTCGAGTCCGGCGGCGTGGCAGGCTTTTACCAGCTCCTTGAACTCGCGGACCGAGCCCTGCGGGCTTCGGTCGGCGGCATAACGGCTGTTGGCGGCGAAGAAGCCTAGGCTGCTGTAGCCCCAGAAATTGCGGAGATCCTGGCGTTTGCTGCCCTCGATGAAATACTCCATCTCGTTGAATTCGTGGATGGGCAGCAGCTCGACGGCGTTCACCCCGAGACTGCGGATGTAGGGCAGCTTCTCGATGAGTCCGCGATAGGTTCCACGCGCCTTCACTCTGGAGCTAGGGTGCTGGGTGTAGCCGCGGGTGTGCAGCTCGTAGAAGATGGTGTCGGCGAGTGGGATGTTGGGACGGCGGTCGTCGCCCCAGTCGAAATCGTCGGCGACCACCACGCCCTTGGGGAAGTGGGATCCGCTGCGGAGAGCCTCGCCGAGGGAAAGGCCCTCGGCGGAGCCGAATTTGCCGGGGCGGCTGATCGCTTTGGCTGCGGGATCGAGCAGCCATTGCCCGGGATCGAAGGTGTTGGGCATCCCCTCGGGAGGCCGTCCGTCCATGCGGTACAGGTAGCAGTGTCCTGGGCCTATGCCGGGAACGTGGATCTGCCATAGATCGCCAATGCGGTTTTGCCTGGGGTCGAGTTCGATCTCCAGGGAGGGATGAGCCGCATCGGCGTCGTCAAATAGCATGAGCCACACGCGGGTGGCATGACGACTGTAGATGGTGAACAGTACGCCGTCGTCGAGGATTCGGGCCCCGTAGGGAACGGGCAGACTGACCGAAAAGGGGGGCGTGGCCGGTTTGTTACTGGGCATGGACAAAAGCCTTTTATCGTGATTGAAGGTTGTTTCTCCTCCGCTGGGCGCGGAGGTCCACGTCGCGACTAGGGAAAGCACTAGGCCAAGACCATCCTGAGCACCAGGGCGGTCTACATGTTAAAACGCTTGAATCATAGAGGGCGTGGGGCGGAGGCGCAAGGGTCGAGGTGGCGAAATGGAATTTTCATCCCGCTGTTTTACCGGTGTCGAGCCAGGTCCGCACCCGGTCTGCCGTACTATCTTGGGTCCAGGTCCCCTGGGCAAGGATAGGCCTGAGCAGGCCGTCCCGGGTGCGCTGGATGAGTCGGATCAGATCGGCCCTGAGCGGATGGGCGCCGAGGTCGGACCGGTTGCGGGCATAGGCCTCCCGCAGCGCGGCACGCTTGGCATCACTGATCTGGGGTTCGCGCAGCAGCGCCCTGATCGCCCGCTGCAGGTAGCGGCTTTGTTGGTGGAGCTGGCCGAAGGAGGCACTTTCGAGATTGTCCAGGTAGCCCGGACGCCGCCGTCGGCGGAGAACCCACCACAAGACGATAAGGGCTAGAAGGACTGGTAGAAGGGCGGAAACAGTCATGGCGCGGGAAGAGGGGCAATGGTTCGCGCCAGGGCATCCAGCGCGGCGGCGCGGG
>CBFGVE010000373.1:0-3453 GCA_965651915.1 uncultured bacterium | reverse complement strand
TCGCAGCTCCACCAGCTCCGCGGGCGAATAGGCCGGGGCGAGCATAAGTCCTACTGCATTCTCCAGGGCAAGCCGGGTACGCTGGAGTCCTGGAAGCGCTTGAAGGTCATGGAGAAATATTCCGATGGATTCCGCATCGCCGAGGAAGATTTGAAAATTCGCGGCATGGGCAATCTGCTCGGGCGCGAGCAGAGCGGCATACCCGGCTTCCGCATCGGCAACCCGCTGCTCGACGCCGCCATTCTCGCCGAGGCGCGCAAGGAGGCCATCCGCATTGTCGAAGCCGACCCCAAGCTCCGCCACCCTGATCTCGCCCTGCTGCGCGAGCGCGCCCGCAAGCTGTACCGCGAAGTCAGCAGTTTCGTTCAGGTGGGCTGATGAAGAACCTGCGGATTTTTCGTTGGTCGGCGCTCATCCTGCTGGCTCCCACCTGCCTGGTGCTCCTGATGCTGCCGCTGCCCGCATCGGCCGAGGGAAGTCTGACCCATGCATTTTTCAACACCCTCCATTTCCCCCTGTTCGCGGGCATATATTTCCTCCTCGTGGCCGTCTTACGTCGCGGTCTCTTGGTTCCGCTGGCTGCGGGGATTGCGCTGTCGCTGGTAGGGGAGTGGATTCAGCCTCGCTTTGGCCGAACGGCCTCGTGGCTGGACTTCGGGTATTCGGTGCTAGGCATGCTGTTCGTCCTGGCTGGGTTAAAGGCATTTAGAGGGTACGCGCGCCGTCTTCGCTGGGCCGGGGCTGCAGCCGGGCTGCTGGCCATGGGCCTGCTGCCTCTTGCCGGGTTGGCCGCGGACCGCTACCTGATCGGGCAGCGTTTTCCGGTACTGGCCGATTTCTCCCTTCCGTGGGAGGCGCTCCGCCTTCAAGGTCGGGGGGCTGAACTCGAGAGGGTGCCGGGAGAGGGTGGGGGACACCGCCTCGCGGTACGGCGAAGCGACCCAAACGAGCAGTTCGTGGGGCTCACCCTCCTGCGTATGCCTTCGGATTGGTCCTCGGCCCGGGAACTGATTATCGAGATCGAGAACCCCCAGTCGCGACCGGTCTCAGCCGAGGTGCGGATCGATGATAGCCGGGATGTTCAGCCTTCCTATGCCGAGCGGTTCCAGCAATCATTTCGCCTTGAACCAGGCCGCACGAACCTGCGCATGGATGCCAGAACTTTCGGGCTCACCTCGGGTGGCGCGCCCCTGGATCTGGAGCGAATCGCCCGGATGGTAGTGTTTTTTCCTGACATACAGCTTGGCGAAACGGTGTTTATCGATAGAATACTCCTCACTTTAACCGAGGAAGCCACGCTGCCATGAAACTTTCCGTTGTCATCCCTGTCTACAACGAGGAAAAGACTCTCGCCGATCTGGTCGCCACCGTGCGGGCGGTGGATGTGGGCTTGGAAAAGGAAATCGTTCTCGTCAACGACTGCTCCAGCGACGGCACCGGTGCGGTGCTCGACCGGCTTGCCGCCGAGCACGCAGACCTCAAGGTGTTCCACCACGCGGTCAACCAGGGCAAGGGGGCTGCGCTGCGCACCGGCTTTTCGAAAGCGACCGGCGACTTCGTCATCATCCAGGACGCCGACCTCGAATACGACCCCCAGGAATACCCCATCCTGCTCGCTCCCATGCTCTCGGGACGGGCCGATGTCGTGTACGGATCCCGCTTCGCCGGCGGCGGCGCCCACCGGGTACACCTCTTCTGGCATTATCTGGGCAACAAGTTTCTTACGACTCTTTCCAACATGATGACGAACCTCAACCTCACCGACATGGAGGTCTGCTACAAGCTCTTCCGACGCGAAGTGCTAGAGAAAATCTCCCTCCGGGAGAACCGCTTCGGATTCGAGGTCGAGATCACCGCCAAGGTCGCGCGCGGTCGCTGGCGCATCTACGAGGTTCCCATCTCCTACTACGGTCGCAGCTACGAGGAGGGGAAGAAGATCACGTGGAAGGATGGTTTCCGCGCGATCTACTGCATCATTAAGTACCGCTTTACCAATTGAGTCCGCCCATGCCTCACACCGTCTTCAATCTCGACCAGCTTTCGGAGTACCTCCACATCCCGCCCGCCGAGCTGGACCGACTGGTCAAGGAGGGCCAGATTCCCTTCCGCCGCCAGGGCGAACGGGTGGTTTTTCTCCGCCGCGACGTCGACGCCTGGGCCTCCCGCCGCATTCTGGGATTCAAGGAAGGCTCCCTGCGCGACTATCACCGGGTCAGCTCCGCGAAAGCCCACGACCTTTCTGCCCGCCACGCGATCCTGCCCGAGCTGATCACCCGGGAGCGTATCGATCCCAAGCTCACCTCCAAGACCCGGGCGTCGGTTATACGCGACATGGTACGTCTTGCCGATGCCACCGGGCTGGTGATTTATTCTGACGAGCTGCTCAAGGGAGTCGAGGACCGCGAGCGTATGGGAACCACGGCCTTGACCGGCGGGATAGCACTGCTGCATCCCCCTCACCACGACCCCTACCTGTTCGAGGACAGCTTCGTGGTAATAGCCCGCAGTGTGCAGCCCATTCCCTTCGGCTCGCTGGATGGACAGACCACCGACATCTTCTTCCTGGTCTGCTGCCAGGACGACCGCATTCACCTCCATGTGCTGGCCCGGCTGTGCATGGTGTGCCACCACACCGAGCTGCTGTTCCGGCTGCGGGAATGCGAGACCGCCGGCGACATGCTCGACGCAATCGCCGCCGCCGAGGATGAGGTGATTCGGGGGCTGTAAACACTTGCTCGCTACCCTTAACCGCCTACGCTTAATCCGAGTCGTTGCATCCCTCACCCCTCTCGTGAGTTGGATCAAGGGGTAAGTGTAAGGGTCAGCGGGAAAGGGGGCGGCTGTAGTTCCGTCACTCTGCTGACGGATAATGGCCCAAAGGGCCACTGCCGACAAGGCAGCGTCTTCCAGTTAGGCTCAGGCCTGGTCGGTGCTGCGCACCGATTATCCGGCAGCGGAGTGCCGGAACTACAGCCGCCCTTTAGCCCTCCGACTTTTCCGATGCGTTCACCTATCATCCCTCACTCTCTCCGCCGCCCCCGTCCGCGTCTTTTTTGGCGCGGTGCCGAAGGCTGAATCATCGTGCTCCCCGAGCAAGCTCGAGGAGCGTGGGAAAGGCAGGTGCGGGGAAGGCGGTGTCGTAGCCGACTGCCGTCGATTCCTCCCCCCGCTCCTCCGGCTTGCCCGGGGGAGCGGAACAATTCGCGTCCCGGAGAGCCCGTTACCCCCCCCTTTCTCGCCGGGCGCGCCCGGCGAGAAAGAGAAAGGGGAGAGGGGCGCGCGAATCCGAGGCCAGAATCATCGTGCTCCCCGAGCAAGCTCGAGGAGCGTGGGGAAGGCAGGTGTGGGGAAGGCAGGTGTGGGGAAGGCGATGTCGTAGCCGACTGCCGTCGATTCCTCCCCCGCTCCTCCGGCTTGCCCGGGGGAGCGGAACAATTCGCGTCCCGGAGAGCC